>NZ_JBFAYB010000027.1:0-84489 GCF_040681075.1 Streptomyces sp. NPDC051907
GGTCGAGCAGGGCAAGGCCAAGGAGGAGCTGGCGGAGACCGGCGCCGCCGAGACCACCTTCCTGCTCATCGGCGCCGCGACGATGATCGCCGGCGGCATCGGCTTCCGTATGCTGCCGCGCCTGGTCGGCGGCGGCCGCACCGTCGCCTAAGGCGACAGGAGCGACAGGGGCGCAAGCCCCACGCGCAAGCCACACAGCGCGTGAACGCGTAAAAGGAGGGGCCCGGGGTGCTTCACAGCACCTCGGGCCCTCTTCTGTCTCCGTCTACATGCGTCCGGGCACGTCGAATCACATGCGTTCTACGCCGTAGAGCAGTGAATTCCGGCCTGATCCGCCCTTGCGCGATCCGCCTGACGGGCGCTACGCGGGCTGGTACGCCGCCAGCAGCGCCACCGCCGCTATCAGCAGCACCAGCAGGGTCAGCAGCGCGACCGGGCTCATCCCGGCCAGGGGGCCCTCTTGCTGGAGCCGCTCGCGGTTGGCGCGGCAGACAGGGCAGCGGCCCTCGTTCACAGGCGCAGCGCAGTTGGCGCACACCAGTCGGTCATAGGTCATGCGCTCTCCTCCTCCCGCGCGTCGGAGCCGCAGACGCGGACCGTATGCACAGTTCTCTCCCGACAACGTTCCGGGAAACGCCACTGTTCCCCTACCACTGTGCCAGCTCGCACGCGTTTCGGCGCGCCCCACCGGATTACCCCCCTGCCACGGCTGGACAAATTGCGCAAGCCAGGCGCAGAACCGACGCCGACTGCGCGCTCCAGTCGGGTTCGCGTAAGGTCACGCTCACCTACTCCCGGCCGACCGTGGTGCACCCGTGATCCGATTCGACAACGTCTCCAAGAGCTATCCCAAGCAGAACCGCCCTGCCCTGCGCGACGTCTCCCTCGAGATCGAGAAGGGGGAGTTCGTCTTCCTCGTGGGCTCCTCCGGTTCCGGCAAGTCGACCTTCCTGCGGCTGCTCCTGCGCGAGGAGCGCGCCAGCCACGGCATGGTCCATGTGCTCGGCAAGGACCTGGCGCGGCTGTCCAACTGGAAGGTGCCGCACATGCGCCGCCAGCTCGGGACGGTCTTCCAGGACTTCCGGCTCCTGCCGAACAAGACCGTCGCCGAGAACGTCGCCTTCGCCCAGGAGGTCATCGGCAAGCCGCGCGGCGAGATCCGCAAGGCGGTGCCCCAGGTCCTGGACCTGGTCGGCCTCGGCGGCAAGGAGGACCGGATGCCCGGCGAGCTCTCCGGCGGCGAGCAGCAGCGCGTCGCCATCGCGCGGGCCTTCGTCAACCGCCCCATGCTGCTGATCGCGGACGAGCCGACCGGCAACCTCGACCCGCAGACCTCCGTCGGCATCATGAAGCTGCTGGACCGCATCAACCGGACCGGCACCACCGTGGTGATGGCGACCCACGACCAGAACATCGTCGACCAGATGCGCAAGCGCGTCATCGAGCTCGAGAAGGGCCGTCTCGTACGCGACCAGGCACGCGGCGTCTACGGCTACCAGCACTGAGCCCGTACAGACTGAAAGGCTGAAAGCACGCCATGCGCGCCCAGTTCGTCCTGTCGGAGATCGGCGTCGGTCTCCGCCGCAATCTCACGATGACGTTCGCCGTCATCGTCTCCGTAGCCCTTTCGCTCGCCCTCTTCGGTGGAGCGCTGCTCATGCGCGAGCAGGTCAGCACGATGAAGGACTTCTGGTACGACAAGGTCAACGTCTCGATCTTCCTCTGCAACAAGAACGACGCGGCGACCTCGCCGAAGTGCGCCAAGGGCGCCGTCACCGCTGAGCAGAAGCAGCAGATCGAAGGCGATCTCAAGAAGATGGACGTGGTCGACACCGTCCACCACGAGAGCGCCGAAGAGGCGTACAAGCACTATCTGGAGCAGTACGGCGACACCCCCATCGCCTCCACCATCACCCCGGACCAGATGCAGGAGTCCTTCCGGGTCAAGCTGGACGATCCGGAGAAGTACAAGGTCGTCGCGACCGCCTTCGCCGGCCGGGACGGGGTGCAGTCCGTCCAGGACCAGCGCAACATCCTGCAGAACCTCTTCGACCTGATGAACGGCATGAACGTCGCCGCGCTCTTCGTGATGGCGCTGATGCTGGTGATCGCGTTGATGCTGATCGTCAACACGGTGCGCGTCTCGGCGTTCAGCCGCAGGCGTGAGACCGGCATCATGCGGCTGGTGGGAGCGTCCAGCTTCTACATCCAGATGCCGTTCATCATGGAGGCCGCCTTCGCGGGCCTGCTCGGCGGCGTGGTCGCCTCCGGAATGCTGCTGCTCGGCAGATACTTCATGATCGACCACGGTCTGGCGCTCTCCGAGAAGATGCAGCTGGTCAACTTCATCGGCTGGGACGCCGTGCTCACCAAGCTGCCGCTGGTGATGGCGATCGGCCTGCTGATGCCCGCCATGGCCGCTTTCATCGCATTGCGCAAGTACCTCAAGGTGTGACAAGCACCCCCTGGCGTCGTGCGGCCAACGGCCGTACGGCGCCCTTCGCTTGTCCTAGAGTGGTCGCCATGTCGGGCCTGGAGTTCAGACCCAAGCCCCGCCGCATCCGCCGCGGGGCGGCCCTGACATTGGTGTTCGTCAGCGTTCTCGCCACCGCCGCGGCCACCAACGCGCTGCCGCGCGAGGAGGCCGAGGAGCCCCGCCCCCGCACCGCCCAAGCCGCCGCGACGACCGTCGACCGCGAGGCCGTGGCCCGTGCCGCCGCCGAGGCGATGGCCGACGGGAAGTCCGGCGCCAAGGCGGCCGAGGAGGTCGTCAGCCGCAGCGGGGACCGCTGGGGCGCGGTGTACGACAAGAGCGAGTACGAGGAGTTCGAGCAGGCCCTCGACGGCGAGTACACCGGCGTCGGCCTGTGGGCCAGACGCACCGGCGACCAGCGGGTCGAGGTGGCCCGCGTCCAGCCCGGCGGGCCCGCCGACAAGGCGGGGATCCGCAAGGGCGACCGGCTCCGCAGGATCGACGGCAAGGACCTCGACGCGCGGCCCGTCACCGAGGTCGTGGCGCTGCTCCGGGGCGGCGACCGCACGAAGGTGGTCCTGGACCTCGAGCGCGAGGGCCGCGCCTGGACCGAGACCCTGCGCCGGGCCCGGCTGAGCACGGAGGCGGTGACCGTGCAGCGTCTGGAGGGCGGCGCGGTCATGATCAAGGTCGCCTCCTTCACCAAGGGCTCGGGCGTGCAGGTGCGGGACGCCGTGCGGGACGCCCCGGCCGGTGCGGGCGTGCTGCTCGATCTGCGCGGGAACCCCGGCGGCCTGGTCGCCGAGGCCGTGACCGCCGCCTCCGCGTTCCTGGACGGCGGACTGGTCGCCACCTACGACGTACGGGGAGAGCAGCGCGCCCTCTACGCCGACCAGGGCGGGGACACCCACCGGCCCGTGGTCGCCCTCGTCGACGCGGGCACCATGAGCGCCGCCGAGCTGGTCACCGGGGCGCTCAAGGACCGCGGCCGGGCGATCACCGTCGGCTCGCGCACCTTCGGCAAGGGCTCGGTGCAGATGCCCAGCCGCCTCCCGGACGGGTCGGTCGCCGAGCTGACCGTGGGCCACTACCGCACGCCGGCCGGTCACAGCGTCGACGGCCGGGGCATCGCACCGGACCTCGCGGCCGGCGAGGGGGCCGAGGAACGGGCCCAGACGGTATTAAGTGGCCTCGGGGGCGGGGCGTAGTGCGAAAATGGCCGCACTATGGCTAAGGAAACAGGGCGCAAGCTGATCGCGCAGCACAAGAAGGCGCGGCACGACTACTCCATCCTCGACACCTACGAGTGCGGTCTCGTGCTGACGGGCACCGAGGTGAAGTCGCTGCGTCAGGGGCGGGCCTCGCTGGTGGACGGCTTCGTCCAGATCGACGGCAACGAGGCGTGGCTGCACAACGTGCACATCCCCGAGTACTCCCAGGGCACGTGGACCAACCACAGCGCGCGGCGCAAGCGGAAGCTGCTCATGCACCGCGAGGAGATCGACAAGCTCCAGTCGAAGACGCAGGAGTCGGGGCACACGATCGTGCCGCTGGCGCTGTACTTCAAGGACGGCCGGGCGAAGGTCGAGATCGCGCTGGCGAAGGGCAAGAAGGAGTACGACAAGCGGCAGACGCTGCGGGAGAAGCAGGACCGGCGCGAGACGGACCGCGCGATCTCGGCGGTCAAGCGCCGGGAGCGGGCCTCGGGCCCGTCGACGCGGGCCTGACGGGCCGTGGCGGCGGAATAGGCTGGCACCGTCGTGCGTTGGTCACGTACGATGGCATCTGCCCCTCCACAGCGGGGGGCGTGCTTGATAAATCAACATGGGGATGATCGGTTTCGACAGCGGATGTCGAGGCAGGGGAAGCGTGTCGAGGAAGCGGCAATGATCTCGTAAACCATATGTCGCAAAAAATAATCGCCAATTCCAAGCGCGATAACTCCGAAGCCTTCGCCCTCGCTGCCTAATTAGGCAGTAAGAGCGAACCTTCACTCATGGAGCGTCAGCCCGGGGCTGTTCCCGACCCGGTTCCTGGCGTCAACTAGGGAACTAAACCTCTAGACCCGGTCACGGGGTCCGGAGGGAAACCAAACAGTGACTGAGCCCGTCGGAGACTTGTCTGCGTGATCTTCGGGGCTGAGAAAATCGCAGCGGACTGCACACGGAGAAGCCCTGTTTCCGCACCGTTGGACGCGGGTTCGATTCCCGCCATCTCCACTTCATCCCATGTGAGACAAGGCCCGGCTGTCACGACAGCCGGGCCTTCGTCGTGCCCGCCGTCAGGCCGGCCAGGAGGAGCGCGAGGGCGGCGGCGCAGACCGGCGCGGCGTAGCCGGCGACCGCGCCGACGTGCTCGACGAGCCAGCCGCCGGTCGCGGAGCCCGCGGCGACGCCGCCGAGCAGCGCGGTGACCGCGAGGCTCATGCCCTCGTTCAGGCTCTCCGGCGGAGTGATCCGCTGGATCAGGGTCATGCCGGTGACCATCGTCGGCGCCGTCGCCATGCCCGCGAGCAGCAGGGTGCCCGCGACGGCCGCCAGCGATCCGGTCCCGGCGGCCAGGAGGGGAAGCGACCACAGGGCGGTCATCGCGGCGAGGCAGCCGACCAGACCGGCGGAGCGGCTGACCCGTCCGTAGACCAGTCCCGCGGCGCACGAGCCCGCCGCCTGGAGCGCGAGCACCGCGCCGCCGGCCGGGCCGTCCGCGAACGCGATGGTGACGACCTCCATGGAGCCGAAGACCGCCCCGGTCGCCAGGAGGACGGCGAGCATCGCGGGCATGCCCGGGGCGCGCAGCGGGGAGCCGGCCGAGGTGCGGGGCGCTATGGGCGGCTCGGTGGAGCGCTGGGCCGCGAATATCAGCACGCCGGTCAGCAGCAGCGCCACGCCGGCCAGGGTGCCCGCCTCCGGGAACAGCGTCGAGCACAGCAGCGCCGCGAGCACCGGGCCCAGCATGAAGCACAGCTCGTCGGTGGCCTGCTCGAAGGAGTTGGCGGTGTGCAGGGTCGCGGGGTCGCCCCGGTGCAGATGGGCCCAGCGGGCGCGGGACATGCCGCCGGTGTTGGGGGTGGTGGCGGTGGCCGCGTACGCCGCGAACAGCGCCCAGTCGGGGGCGTCCAGGCGTACGCACAGCAGCAGCGCGATCGATCCCAGCGCGGCGAGCGCGGTGGCGGGCACGGCGACCTTCGCCTGTCCGTGCCGGTCCACGAGCCGCGCGATCCACGGCGCGACGAGCGCGGTGGCGGCGAGGCCGGTCGCGGTGACGGCGCCGGCGAGGGCGTACGAGCCGCGCGAACCGGCGATCATGATGACGGCGCTGACGCTGAACATGCCCATGGGGAGGCGGGCGAGGAGGCGGCCGGCGGTGAAGGCGACCGTGCCCGGGGTGGTGAAGAGACGGACGTAGGGGTTCCGCCCGCGGACCCGGGAGGTCTCGAGGGTCTCGGGACCGGGCTCCAGGGTCTCGGGACGGGACTCCAGGAGAGGCGCGGCGGGCTCCAGGGTCTTGGGACCCGGCTCCAGGACAGGGGCGGAGGCGGGGCAGGACATGGATCCGCCCCCTGAACGGGCTGGCTTCGGCATGGCCCCACCCTCGCCGCCGCCCTCCCACGGCGTCCAACACCTGCCCCGCGCCCATTGACACACCCCCGTTGTAAGTTCCCCTCATGCCCCAGGACCTCGACCCCCGACTGCTCCGCGCCTTCCTGGCCGTCGCCGACGAGCTGCACTTCACCAGGGCCGCCGCCCGGCTCTACGTCGCGCAGCAGGCGCTGAGCCGCGACGTCCGCCGGCTGGAGCGGGAGCTGGGGGCCGAGCTGTTCGTACGGACCACCCGGCAGGTGACCCTCACCGGCGACGGCCAGCGGCTGGTCCCGTACGCGCGGGCGGTGCTGGCCGCGCAGGACGAGCTCCTCGCCGCCGTCCGCGGCGCCGCGCGGCCCCTGCTCGTCGACCTCAACACCGAGGGGCTGACCTCCCGGCGGATCCTGGAGCGGGCGCGCGAACTCGCGCCGGAGTGCGAGCTGATGGCCCGCTTCGAGACCGGTCTGACCGGCGCCGCCGCCGAGATCGCCGCCGGACGGCTCGACGTCTCCTTCGGTCGCTTCGCCGGGCTCGAGCCGGCCCTGCGCGCCTCGCTCTCCCATCAGCTGGTGCGGTACGAGCCGCTGGGCGTGCTGATGCCCTTGGGCCACCCCCTCGCCGACCGCGCGGACATCACGCTGAACGAACTGGCCGGCGAGACCGTATATGCCGGGGACGGCAATCCGAAGACGCTGGAGTGGACGGAGCTGGCGCGAGCGCTCTTCTGCGGACGGGGAGTGGCCCTCGCGCCGCCCTCGCCCGTGGCGCTGGGCATGGAGGAGTTTCGGCGGGTCATGGCCAAGACGCGTAACCCCGTGCTGGCGGTGGTCGACTTCCCCGCCATGCCCGATACCGTGCTGCTTCCGATCGTCGACCCGGTGCCGCTGTCGCCGCTGTCGATGGTCTGGCGCAAGGGGCTCCGGCACCCCGGAGTCGACGCGCTGCGCAGGGCCGCCGCCGAGCTTGCCGAGGAGAAGCGGTGGCTGAAAAGAGACCCCGCTGGATGGTTGTCGGAACGTGATATGTCCCTGATGTGTGACAACCAGTGACACGAGGCCTCAAATGTCAGCCGCGTGCGCTACATTCTGCACCTGAGTGCTAGTGGTACAGGGCGTCAGGGCAGGGTGGGGATCCGGCTCCGGCGCGATCCGGTCAGCCGTACGCGCACTCGAATCTTCAGCCTGGGGGGCGTACAGCTGTGAGCAATCGGCAAGAGGACACCCGTGTAGGGGCCACCCACGAGCCGCATGAGGTGACCGTCGAACTGGACGGTCTTGGCCTGAAACTGGCGGAGCTGCACACCGGCCCGACCGACGGCCGCAGTCCCGCCGAGCCCTCCGACGGGCCCGTGTTCGTCGACGAGAGCGGCCGGCGGAGCAAGAAGTTCCGCCGCATCGGCTGGCTGCTGGTCGTCGCCTGCGCCTGCTACGCCGCGACGCTCGTCGTCGCCCTGATCGGCGGCAACTCCAGCGCGCCCTGGCAGCCCGGCTTCGGAGGCTCGAAGGAGGAGAAGACCGAGCGCGTCGAGATACAGCCCGCGCCCACCGACGACCCTCCCTCCTCGGTCGGCACCCCGGGCGGCGACGCGCCGCAGGCACCCTCCCCCGAGCAGTCCGTCGGGGCCGTGCTGCCCCAGCCCTCGGACGGCCCCTCCGCCGTCCCCGGAGCGTCCGCGGGCCCCGGCGCCACCGGCTCCGCGTCGCCCAAGCCCTCGGGCGGCGCCGTGACCAAGCCCAAGCCGACCCCGCCGACGCCCTCCCCGGGCGGGGGCGGAAGCGATCCCGGCCCCGGCCCGGCTGAGCCGAGCCCCTCCGTCTCCCCTCCGTCCGATCCTGGGCCGTCAGACCTGCCGACCGAGCCCGCAGCGTAAGAGAGCGCCCGCACGATGACACTCCCTGGCCGATCGGCCCGCCGCCGCAAGCAGCCGGGACCCCGGCGCGGCGTCCTGCGCCGCCTGCCCATGCGCTATCTGCTGCCCGTCTTCTTCCTCGTCGCGCTGCTCGCGATGCTGATGCTGCGCGGCTATGTCCACAGCGAGATACTCGCCGACCACCGCGTCCGCCCGCCCGCGGCCACCGACCAGGTCCCCAAGAAGGTCCTCGGCGGCGGGCCGGTCGTCGACGTGCGCGAGGAGGGCGAGCCCAAGGCGCTGCGCGTCCCCGACAAGAAGCTCGTGCTGACCTTCGACGACGGACCCGACCCCGTCTGGACGCCCAAGGTCCTCGACAAGCTGAAGCAGCACGACGCGCACGCCGTCTTCTTCGTCACCGGGACCATGGCCTCGCGCCACCCCGAGCTGGTGGAGCGGATGGTGCGCGAGGGGCACGAGATCGGTCTGCACACCTTCAACCACCCCGACCTCTCCCTGCAGAGCGACTCCCGCATAGACCGCGAGCTCTCGCAGAACCAGATGGCGCTCGCGGGCGCGGCCGGCATCCGCACCTCGCTGTTCCGGCCGCCCTACTCCTCCTTCTCGGACGCTCTGGACAACAAGTCCTGGCCGGTCACCCAGTACGTCGCCGACCGCGGCTACATCACGGTGTTCAACGACACCGACTCCGAGGACTGGAAGCGCCCCGGCGCCGACGCGATCATCAAGCGGGCCACGCCCAAGGGCGTCAAGGGCGCGATCGTCCTGATGCACGACTCCGGCGGCGACCGCTCCCAGACCGTGGCCGCCCTCGACCGCTTCCTGCCCCAGATGAAGGCCAAGGGCTACAGCTTCGACCACCTCACCGGCGCCCTGGGCGCGCCCAGCGCGCACACCGAGGTCACCGGCGCCGAGCTGTGGAAGGGCAAGGCCTGGGTCGCCGCCGTCGCCGTCTCGGAGAACACCACCAGCGTCCTGGTCGCCGGCCTCGCCGTGATCGGCGTGCTGGTCTTCCTCCGCTTCGGGCTGATGCTGCTGCTGTCCTTCGCGCACGCCCGCAAGGTGCGCAAGGCGGGCTTCCGCTGGGGCCGGCCGGTCACCGAGCCGGTGTCGGTGCTGGTCCCCGCGTACAACGAGCGCGAGTGCATCGCCAACACGGTGAACTCCCTGATGACCAGCGACCACCCCATCGAGATCATCGTCATCGACGACGGCTCCACGGACGGCACCGCCGACATCGTGGAGGCGATGCGCCTGCCGAACGTCCGCGTCGTGCGCCAGCCCAACTCCGGCAAGCCCGCCGCCCTCAACAACGGCATCCGGCACGCCCGCTACGACATCGTCGTGATGATGGACGGCGACACCGTCTTCGAGCCGGCCACCGTGGGCGAGCTGGTCCAGCCCTTCGGCGACATGCGCGTCGGCGCCGTCGCGGGCAACGCCAAGGTCGGCAACCGCGACAGCCTGATCGGCGCCTGGCAGCACATCGAGTACGTCATGGGCTTCAACCTCGACCGCCGGATGTACGAGGTGCTGGGCTGCATGCCCACCATCCCGGGCGCGGTCGGCGCGTTCCGCCGCCAGGCCCTGGAGCGGGTCGGCGGCATGAGCGAGGACACCCTCGCCGAGGACACCGACATCACCATGGCCATGCACCGCGACGGCTGGCGGGTCGTCTACGCCGAGAAGGCCCGCGCCTGGACCGAGGCCCCGGAGACGGTGCAGCAGTTGTGGTCGCAGCGCTACCGCTGGTCGTACGGCACGATGCAGGCGATATGGAAGCACCGCCGCGCCCTGATCGAGCGCGGGTCCTCCGGCCGCTTCGGCCGCGTCGGCCTGCCGCTGGTCTCCCTGTTCATGGTGCTCTTCCCGCTGCTGGCCCCGCTGATCGACGTCTTCCTGCTGTACGGGCTGGTCTTCGGCCCCACCCAGAAGACGATCATGGCCTGGCTGGGCGTGCTGGCGATCCAGGCGCTCTGCGCCGCGTACGCCTTCCGGCTCGACCGCGAGCGCATGGTCCATCTGATCTCCCTGCCGCTTCAGCAGATCCTCTACCGGCAGCTGATGTACGTCGTGCTGCTCCAGTCCTGGATCACCGCGCTGACCGGCGGCCGACTGCGCTGGCAGAAGCTGCGGCGCACCGGAGTGGTGGAGGCGCCCGGCGCCATCCCGCCCCAGCGCCGCTCCAGCGACGAGCGCAGGCCCGTCGGATGAGCCATGCCGCCTCCCCGGCGCCCGCGTCCGACGCGCCGGACGCTCCCGCCGCGCCCGCGCGGTCCCACCGGGCGCCGTCGCGGGCCCGGAAGGCGTCCGGCGCCTCGGCGCCCGGCCGCGACCGCTATCTCGACCTGCTGCGCTCCCTCGCGCTGGTCCGCGTCGTCGTCTACCACATCTTCGGATGGGCCTGGCTGACGATCCTCTTCCCGTCCATGGGCGTGATGTTCGCGCTGGCGGGCTCGCTGATGGCGCGCTCGCTGTCGCGGCCCGCGCTCGGCGTGATCCGCGGCCGTATCCGCAGGCTGCTGCCGCCGCTGTGGGCGTTCGCGGCCTTCCTCGTGCCGGCGATGTTCCTGGACGGCTGGAAGCCCGACGCGGAGGCGGGGCTGTGGTGGTGGGCGGACCTGCTCAACTACCTCCTCCCGATCGGCGCCCCGCCCTTCCCCTGGTCCCTCGGCGACCAGGCCGGACTGGTGGAGCAGAGCTGGGCCGCGCAGGCCGGGATGCCGCTGTGGTACCTGCGCACCTACCTCTGGTTCGTGGTCGCCTCCCCGCTGCTGCTGTGGGCCTTCCGCAAGGCGCCCTGGGCGACCCTGCTGGCCCCGCTCGCCCTGACCGCCGTCGTGGGCACGAACCTGGTGAAGATCCCCGGCGAGGTCGGCAGCGCCCTCGTGGACTTCGCGACGTTCGGGGCCTGCTGGGTCCTCGGCTTCGCCCATCAGTCGGGCCTGCTGAAGGAGATCCCGCGCCATCTCGTGGTGTCCTGCTCCGCCCTGGTGATGGCCTTCGGCCTGTGGTGGGCCTCGGGCCACCTCGGCCCGGACGGCTGGGACCTCAACGACATCCCCCTCGCCCAGGCCACCTGGTCCTTCGGCTTCGTGGCGATCCTCCTGCTGTACTCGCCGTCCTGGCAGCAGCTGCCGGGCCGGCTCGCCCGGTTCGACCGACACATCACGCTGTCCAACAACCGCGCGGTGACGATCTACCTCTGGCACAACACGCTGATCATGACGACGATCCCGCTGATCGACCTGCTCTGGCACGTCCCCTTCGTGGAGGCACACCTGGGCGGCGCTCTGGAGTCGACGTACACACTGTGGATGCTGGTGCTGATCTGGCCGCTGATCGGGCTGGCGATCGTCGGGGTCGGCTGGATCGAGGACCTGGCCGCCCAGCGGAGGCCGCGTCTATGGCCGAACGGAAGCCGGAAGAGGTGAGCGGCTCACAGCGGTCCTGACGACCGGGTGAGAGCGAAGTTCCGCTCCGGTCACCTTGCGGCACTCGGCTGAAACGCGCCCTCTCTAGCGTCGCTGTCAGGACCCGACACCTGTGGAGGCGTGATGGCTGGCCGGTGGATTGAGCAGTGGGAGCCCGAGGACACGACGTTCTGGGAGACCCAGGGCGAGAAGATCGCACGGCGTAATCTCGTCTTCTCCGTCCTCTCCGAGCACATCGGCTTCTCGGTCTGGAGCCTGTGGTCCGTCCTGGTCCTGTTCATGGGACCGGAGTACGGAATCGACCCGGCCGGCAAGTTCTTCCTGGTGGCCATAGCGACGCTGGTGGGGGCCTTCGTCCGGGTCCCCTACACCTTCGCGGTCGCCCGCTTCGGCGGACGCAACTGGACGGTCTTCGCGGCGGCCATGCTCTTCCTGCCCGCCGTCGCCGCGTTCGCGGTGATGGAGCCCGGCACCTCATACACCACGTTCATGCTCGTCGCGATGCTCACGGGCGTGGGCGGCGGAAACTTCGCCTCCTCCATGACCAACATCAACGCCTTCTTCCCGCTCCGCAAGAAGGGCTGGGCGCTCGGCCTGAACGCGGGCGGCGGCAACATCGGCGTGCCCGTGCTCCAGCTGGTTGGCCTCGCCGTCATCGGCGCGGCCGGCGGACCGCGCGCGCTGCTCGGCATCTACATCCCGCTCATTCTGGTCTCCGCCGTCTGCGCCGCGCTCTTCATGGATAACCTCGCCCCCGTCAAGAACGACACCGGCGCGGCCAAGGAGGCCGCCCGCGATCCGCACACCTGGATCATGGCGTTCCTCTACATCGGCACCTTCGGGTCGTTCATCGGCTACAGCTTCGCCTTCGGCCTGGTCCTGCAGACGCAGTTCGGCCGCACCCCGCTGCAGGCCGCGTCCATCACCTTCATCGGCCCGCTGCTCGGCTCGCTCATCCGGCCGCTCGGCGGCTGGCTCGCCGACCGCTACGGCGGCGCCCGCATCACCCTGTGGAACTTCCTCGCCATGGGCGCGGCCACCGGCGTCGTCGTCCTCGCCTCCGTGAACGAGTCGCTGGCGCTGTTCACCACCGCGTTCATCGTCCTGTTCGTGCTCAGCGGGCTCGGCAACGGCTCCACGTACAAGATGATCCCCGGCATCTTCCAGGCCAAGGCGCTCGCCCGCGGCATGACCGGCGAGACGGCGGCGGCGTACGGACGGCGGCTGTCCGGCGCGTCCATGGGCCTGATCGGCGCGGTCGGCGCGATCGGCGGGCTCGGCATCAACCTCGCCTTCCGCCAGTCCTTCATGACGGCGGGCACCGGCACCGGGGCCTTCGTCTCCTTCCTCGTCTTCTACGCGGTCGCCTTCACCGTGACCTGGGCGGTATACCTTCGCCGTCCCGCCCCCTCAGCGGCGCCCGTCGCGGAGGCGAAGCCGCAGCTCAGCTACGCAGAGGTGTAACACGGGGGAAATCCCGGCGAACCGAGCCCGTCACGCCCTGTTGGCAGGCTCGGTCGTCATATCGCACACCTGGGGACGACTATGCAAGACCACCAGCACGGACCTCTCGCCGGATTCACGGTCGGCGTCACGGCCGCCAGGCGCGCAGACGAGCTCATCGCGCTGCTGAGGCGCCGCGGCGCGGCCGTCCTCCACGCGCCCGCTCTGCGTATCGTCCCGCTCGCCGACGACACCGAGCTGCTGGCGGCCACCAAGGAGCTCATCGACCACGTCCCCGACGTGGTCGTCGCCACCACCGCGATCGGCTTCCGCGGCTGGGTGGAGGCGGCCGACGGCTGGGGCCACGGCGAGGAGCTGCTGTCCCGGCTGCGCGGCGTGGAGCTGCTGGCGCGCGGCCCGAAGGTCAAGGGCGCGATCCGCGCCGCCGGGCTGACCGAGGAGTGGTCCCCGGCCTCCGAGTCCATGGCCGAGGTCCTCGACCGGCTGCTCGCCGAAGGCGTCGACGGCCGGCGGATCGCGCTCCAGCTGCACGGCGAGCCGCTCCCCGGGTTCGTCGAGACGCTCGAGGCCGGCGGCGCGGACGTCGTCGTGGTGCCCGTCTACCGGTGGATGCCCCCCGAGGACCTCGCCCCGCTGGACCGGCTCGTCGACGCCGCCGTCGCCCGCGCGGTGGACGCGATCACCTTCACCAGCGCCCCGGCCGCGGCCTCCCTGCTCTCCCGGGCCGAGGAGCGCGGACTGCTGACCGAGCTGATCGCGGCCATGGGCCACGACGTGCTCCCCGCCTGCGTGGGGCCGGTCACCGCGCTGCCGCTCCAGGCCCGCGGGCTGTCCACCGTGCAGCCGGAGCGCTTCCGGCTCGGCCCGCTCGTCCAGCTCCTCGGCCAGGAGCTGCCGGCCAGGGCCCGCACGCTCATGGTCGGCGGCCGCCGCGTCGAGATCCGCGGCCACGCCGTCCTGGTCGACGACGAGCTGCGGCCCGTGCCGCCCGCCGGCATGGCGCTCCTGCGCGCCCTGGCCCGGCGGCCCGGCTGGGTCGTCTCCCGCGCCGACCTGCTGCGCACGCTGCCCGGCGCGGGCCGCGACGAGCACGCCGTCGAGACGGCCATGGCCCGGCTCCGTACCGCCCTGGGCGCGCCCAAGCTGATCCAGACCGTCGTCAAGAGGGGCTACCGGCTGGCGCTGGACTCGGCCGCCGACACGAAGTACGCCGACGCCTGACGGGCCGTGGCCCCGGCCTGCCACAGGCACACCACGGCCGCCGTCGACAGCACGCCCCGCACGATGTTCCAGGCCACCCACGGGTCCTCGAACGTCTCGCGCACCGCGGCCGGATCGGCTATCCGCGCCGGGTCGCCCGCCGCCGCCAGCTCGTCGTTCAGCGGCACGCTCACGCCCGCGGTCACCAGGAACACCACGGCGTACAGCGCCAGCGCGGCGAACACCCACCAGCGGGCGCGGCCGGCGCGCTGCTGCCAGGCGGCGAGCGCGGTGAGCAGCAGGGCCCCGAAGAAACTCGCGAAGAAGACCGGGTTCTCGATCACGTCGTTGATGTTCTGCATGACCTCGATGAAGGTCCGGTCGTCGCTGCGCGCCAGCGCGGGCATCACCGAGCAGGCGTAGGCGTACCAGACTCCGGCGATCAGCCCCATGGCCAGCGTCGCCGCTCCCAGGACCGCGCGTGTTCCCTTGTTCTGTGTCATGTGCCCAGTCAAACGGCCGCCGTTGGGGATCACCATGGCCGAGCGTCGCAAGGGCATGTCCAGGAGTCCACGGACGCTTCGCGCACCAACGGGTGAACTTCCCCCGTATCCATGCAACCTGACGATCCGCCGGTGCGTATATGCGGTGTCGTACGTCGTGATCACGGCGCGGCTCGCAGCGAAACGGAGAAGAACCAGATGGTCTCAGGCATGGTGGGCGCCGGCACGGCGCTCAGCGCAGTACTGCTGTCCCTGCTGGCAGTTCCCGCCCAGGCGGTCCCCGCCCACGGCCCGGCCCCGGCCAAGGCCCGCGCCGTCGAGGGCGCGCCCACCGCGGCGCGCGCGGCGGCGCAGGCGACGAAGCCCGCGCCCGACGTCGCGGGCCTGCGCCAGGTCCTGCGCACCGCGCTCGCCGAGGGCGCCCCCGGAGCGATGGCGCGCATCGACGACGACGGCAGGGTCTACAAGGTGGCCGAGGGCGTCGCCGACCGGGCGACCGGACGCGCCATCAGCACCGACGACCGCTTCCGGGCCGGCAGCGTCACCAAGAGCTTCTCCTCCGTGGTGCTGCTCCAGCTGGTCGGCGAGGGGAGGATCGCCCTGGACGCCTCGGTCAACTCCTATCTGCCGGGGCTGCTGCCCGACGACAAGATCACCGTGCGTCATCTGCTGAGCCACCGCAGCGGTCTGTCCGACTACACCGACGAGATGTTCGACAAGACGGTCCCCGGCTTCGAGGCCGTGCGCAACAAGGTGTTCACGCTCCAGGAGCTGGTGGACCTCTCGCTCAAGAAGCCTCTGCGGAACGAGCCCGGCGCCGCCTACGCGTACTCCAACACCAACTTCGTCGTCGTGGGACAGCTCATCGAGAAGGCCACCGGACGCTCGGTGGCGGCCGAGTACCGCGACCGGATCATCAAGCCGCTGAAGCTGAACGACACCCACTACGTCCACCCCGACGCCGCGATCCCCGGCCGTCACACCAAGGGCTACCTCACGCCCGACGAGGCCGGCGCGCCCCTCGTCGACTCCACCCGGCAGACCGCCTCCTGGGCGCAGAGCGCCGGAGCGATGATCTCCAGCCCGCGGGATCTGGACACTTTCTTCTCCGCGCTCTTCCGCGGCCGGCTGCTCCCCGCGGACCTGCTGACACAGCTCCAGCAGTGGACCCCGGTCAACAGCACCCAGGGGTACGGGCTGGGCGTGCGCCGCCGCGACCTGTCCTGCGGCACGTCCGTCTACGGCCACACGGGCACCGTCCAGGGCTACTACACGTACGCCTTCACCACGAAGGACGGGAAGCGCTCGATCACCGCGGTCGCCAACACCTCCAACAACGGGGACGTCCTGAACGCCATGGCCGGCGCCCTCGAGTCCGCCTTCTGCGGCAAGACGCCCAAGCCCGCCGCCCGCAGCGCGGCGCCCGCCGAGGTGCACGAGGACATCGCCCCGGGCATCGCGCGCGACTGACGCACGAGCGGAGCGGCTCACGGCCGACGCACGCGCGACTGACTGACGGCCGACGCGGGAGCGGCCGACGACCGACATTCGACGGTGCGGCCGGATGCGCCAGGAAGAAGGGGTTCCGGCCGCACCGCCGGAGGGGCACTCTGGTGGGGACATCCGACTCAGACCCCGAGGCGGTGACAGGCGCATGGCGGCAGGCGCGACGGGATCGCCCTTGTACGCGTGGCGGTTCGACTCCGGGCGCATCTGTCTGGACCTGGTGGCGACCTCGGAGCCCGCCCCCGGCGGCCCCGGGACGCTGGAGGGCTCCGGACAGCTCGCGCGGTGGCTGGTGGGCGCGGGGCTGCTGCCCCCGGGAACGCCCCTGGCCGACGTCGACGGCCGGTGGGCGGGGAGATTCGCCGAACTGCGCGAGTGCGTGACCGCATTGGTACGCGCCGAGCTGGACGGCCGCCGCGCCGAGGCCGCCCTCGAGCGCGTCAACGCCTTCGCCGCGGGCGCGCCCCCGGGCATCAGAGCCGTACGGAGCGCGGACGGCCGACTCGTACGGGCGCTGAGCTCGGCCCCCGAGTGCTCGGCGCTGCTCGCCGCCGTCGCCCGGGACGCCGTCGAGCTGCTGACGGACCCGGCGGCACGGGCCCGGCTGAGGCAGTGCGAGGGCGACAACTGCCACCGGGTCTACCTGGACACCTCGCGCGGCCGCAGGCGGCGCTGGTGCTCCAGCGAGGTGTGCGGCAACCGTGAGCGGGTCGCCCGGCACCGCCGCAGGGCGGCCGCGGTCTCCAGAGCCTGAGACCAGAGCCTGAGACCAGGGCCTGAAACCACCGCGAACCGGACGTTGCGCCCCTCCCCTCAAAGATCTTGAAACTTTTTCTCCCGGCATTGAGTGTTCCGCTTTCTGCCCCCGTAGTGATGAGGGAGAAGCAGTCAGCCGAAATCAGGGTCTCGACCGGGAGGTTCTAGGTGCGCAAGGATGCCGCCGTGGCCGATGACCGTCCGCAACGGGCCCGCCATCGCAGCGAGAAGCCACGTCACGACTCCTCCGTGCCTGACGAGGAGCTGATGCGTGCGCTGTATCGCGAACACGCGGGGCCGTTGCTCGCCTATGTACTCCGCCTCGTCGCCGGTGATCGTCAGCGCGCCGAGGACGTTGTGCAGGAGACGCTCATCCGTGCCTGGAAGAACGCTGGTCAGCTCAACCGGGCTACCGGCTCTGTCCGACCCTGGCTGGTGACGGTTGCACGCCGCATCGTCATCGACGGTCACCGCAGCCGGCAGGCCCGGCCGCAGGAGGTCGACCCGTCGCCGCTGGAGGTCATGCCTGCGGAGGACGAGATCGACAAGGCGTTGTGGCTGATGACGCTCTCAGATGCACTCGATGATTTGACGCCCGCTCACAGGGAAGTTCTTGTCGAGACGTATTTCAAGGGACGTACGGTCAATGAGGCGGCCGAAACGCTCGGCATACCCAGCGGGACCGTGCGGTCCCGTGTGTTCTACGCACTCCGTTCCATGAAGCTCGCTCTGGAGGAGAGGGGGGTCACGGCATGACCATGTACGAGCAGGAATCTGTGCACGACGCCGTCGGCGCGTATGTGCTCGGCATCCTGGACGACGCAGACGCCTCTGCCTTCGAGATGCATCTCGCGGGCTGCGACTTCTGTGCCGCCCACCTCGAGGAGTTCTCCGGAATGGAGCCGATGCTGGCGATGCTGGCTGAGGCGCCCGCTCCGGCACGGCCGTCGAACGTGCTCAACATGCCGCAGATGCCGGGGATGTCAGGAATGCCGGGCATCTCGGGCTACCCGCCCCCGCGGTCCGTCCCCGTGGTGCCCACCGCTCCCAGCCCGAAGCTCCTGGGCGGACTGCTGGACGAGGTCGCCGCCAAGCGCGCGGCCAAGCGCAGGCGCGGGATGTACATGATCGCCGCAGCCGCGGCCCTGATCATCGGCGGCCCGACCATCGCGGTCGTCGTCACGGCCGAGGACACCAGCAAGGCCGAGGCCGTCGCCGACCCGCACCCCACCAGCCCCGCGGAGAACGCCTTCCTCCACGACATGGAGGAGAAGCTCCAGGCCACCGACCCCACGACCAAGATCAGCGCGACGGTCGGCATGGAGAAGAAGGCGTACGGCACCCACACCGTTCTGGAGCTGAAGAACGTCAAAGGTCCCCAGAAGTGCAACCTGGTAGCCGTCTCCAAAGCCGGCGAGGAGGAGATCGTCACCTCCTGGGGCGTCCCGAAGTGGGGATACGGCATACCGGACAGCCCGAACGAGATCGCCAGGAAGCCGCTGTACATCCACGGCGGAGCGGCCATGGACCGCAATGACATCGATCACTTCGAGGTCCGCACCTTCGACGGCAAGAAGCTGGTGCAGATCGGCGCCTGAGACCGGTGACGGACTCCGAGGCCCACGGGCACGGCGACCGTCGCCGGTGACGCATGTCCGCGACAGGGCCCTGAGGGCTCTGCGCACGACCTGACATGGGCGCGCTCCCAGGGACGACCTGGTGACGACCCGATATCGACTGGCGAATCGACGCCTGACAGATTCGCCCCCTTCGCGTACGGTTGACGGCTGCCCAGTGCACGTCAGAAGGGGGCCTCGGTGGCCGCGCAGGATGCCGCTGTTGATTCCATGGTCGGATCGGTCGTCGACACGGTCAGAGACCGTGAGATCGGCGTCGAGCAGGAACATCTGGACCGGGTGTACCGGCGTCTCGAGGAGAAGATCCATGAGGCGGAGTTCCTGATGAACGACGCCGCCAAACGGGGCCAAGTAGGCACCCCCGGCGCGCTCGCCGAACGGGACGCCCAGGTCTTCCGGGCCGGGGTCCACCTCAACCGGCTGAACAACGAGTTCGAGGACTTCCTCTTCGGCCGCATCGACCTGCTCTACGGCAAGGACGGCAAGAAGGGCCCGGACGGCGCGTACACCTCCGTCGAGCCGGCCGACGACGCCGTACGCCAGGACGGCGCCCGCCAGGTCGCCGACATCGGCGAGACGCTCCACATCGGCCGCATCGGCGTCCTCGACTCCGACTACGCGCCGCTGGTCATCGACTGGCGCGCGCCGGCCGCCGCGCCCTTCTACCGCTCCACCCCGGTCGACCCGGGCCGGGTGGTCCGCCGCCGCGTCATCCGCTCCAAGGGCCGCAAGGTCCTCGGCGTCGAGGACGACCTGATGCGCCCGGAGCTGACGGCGACCCTGGACGGGGCCGAGCTCCCGGTCATCGGCGACGGCGCGCTGATGGCGGCGCTCGGCCAGGCCCGCAGCCACACCATGCGGGACATCGTCGCCTCAATCCAGGCGGAGCAGGACCTGGTGATCCGGGCGCCCGCCGCCTCCGTGACGTACGTCGAGGGCGGCCCGGGCACCGGGAAGACGGCCGTCGCCCTGCACCGGGCGGCCTACCTGCTCTACCAGGACCGCCGGCGGTACGCGGGCGGCATCCTGATCGTCTCGCCGACCCCGCTGCTCGTCGCGTACACCGAAGGCGTCCTGCCGTCGCTGGGCGAGGAGGGGCAGGTCGCGATCCGCGCGGTCGGCAGCCTCGTCGACGGCGCGGAGGCGAGCGCGTACGACGACCCGGCCGTGGCCCGGGTCAAGGGCTCCTCGCGGATGCTCAAGGTGCTGCGCAAGGCCGCGCGGGGCGCCCTGGAGCTCTCCGGTCCCGCCCGGCCCGCCGCGTCCGGGCCCGGCGGGCAGCTCGCTTTCGGCGACGAGCCCGACGCCGGAGCCGACGCGACGGCCGAGACCCCCTCCCGGCTGCGCGTCGTGGCCTTCGGCCGCCGTCTGGAGCTGGAGGCCGACGACCTCCAGCGCATCCGGCACAACGTCCTCGGCGGCGCCGCGCCGGTCAACATGCTGCGCCCGCGCGCCCGCAGGCTGCTCCTCGACGCCCTGTACGCCAAGTCCGGCAACGGCGGCCGCCACAGCGACCCCGAGCTCGCCGCCGAGCTGCGCTCCTCCTTCGACGAGGACGTCGCGAGCGAGGACAGCTTCATCGCGTTCCTGGACGCGTGGTGGCCCGAGCTGACCCCGCGCGGGGTGCTGAAGGCGATGGCCGACGAGCGCACGCTGGGCCGCTGGGCGCGGCGCGTGCTCAACCCGGGCGAGGTGCGCAAGGTGGCCCGCTCGCTCAAGCGCGAGGCGTACTCCGTGCACGACGTGGCGCTGCTGGACGAGCTCCACACGCTGCTCGGCACGCCCGCCCGCCCCCGCAAGAGGCGCGAGCTCGACCCGCTGGACCAGCTCACCGGCCTCGAGGAGCTGATGCCGCAGCGCGAGGAGACCCAGCGCGAGCGGGCCGAGCGGCTGGCGGCGGAGCGCACCGAGTACGCGCACGTCATCGTCGACGAGGCGCAGGACCTGACGCCGATGCAGTGGCGGATGATCGGCCGCCGCGGCCGGCACGCCACCTGGACCGTCGTCGGCGACCCGGCGCAGTCGTCCTGGTCCTCCCCGGACGAGGCGGCCGAGGCGCGCGACGAGGCGCTGGGCAGCCGCCCGCGCCGCCGCTTCGAGCTCACCGTCAACTACCGCAACCCGGCGGAGATCGCGGAGCTGGCGGCCAAGGTGCTGGCCCTGGCGATGCCCGGGATGCAGTCCCCGTCCGCGGTCCGCTCCACCGGCGTGCGCCCGCGCTTCTCGGTCGTACGGGACGGCGACCTCGCCCAGACCGTGCGAGCCGAGGCGCAGCGCCTGCTCGACCAGGTCGACGGCACGGTCGGCGTGGTCGTCGCGATGAACCGTCGCGACCAGGCGGCCCGTTGGCTGGCGGGGCTCGGCGAGCGGGTGGTGGCGCTGGGCTCCCTGGAGGCGAAGGGGCTGGAGTACGACGCGACGGTGGTGGTCTCCCCGGCAGAGATCGCCGACGAGTCCCCGGCGGGCCTGCGGGTGCTGTACGTGGCGCTGACACGTGCGACGCAGCAGCTCACGGTGATCTCAGACCGCCGCGACGACCCGGACACGGCCGGCGTCCCGGACCTGCTGCGGGACTGACGGGGGAGGGGCGGGGAGGGCAGCCGCCCGGGTCGAGCGCGCCTGCCGCGGAACGGGCGCGCGGCGGGCCGTCGCTGGGCCTGGGGCGCTTGCCGTTCGAGCCCCGGAGGTCGAGCTGCCGGTGGGGTACGTCGACGGCCCTGTTCATCGACGGCCTCGTCGAGGCCCGCGGCCGGGACATCGACCTGGGGCGGGTGCTCAGCGAGGGCGGCGACTCCCTGGAGGAGACCTGCGACCGGGCGCCGACGGAGCCCCCGCCGGACGCGCCTGCCGCGGAACGGGCGCGCAGGCGCGCGGCGGGCCGCCGCCGGGACCGCCCGAAGCGGCCGCGGGGACCAGGGCGCTGGAGACCCGCTGACTCCCGCGCGCCTGCCTCAGCACGAGCTCGCGGCGGGCCCCGGGCCGCCGTCGGGACCGGCCGGAGACGGTCCGGCGGACCGCCCCCGGGACCCGCCGCCGAGAGGCGAAACGTCCCCTTCGTCGTCTGATGGGCAGTCAACCCGCGATGCGGGAATCACTTCCCGGGGTGGTTTGTTAGCCTGGGGGTGGCACCGGCCCGATCCAAGCCCCCGGGCCCAACCTTCGTCGCTACGAGCGACCACTTGCCGCGAGGCGAGCATGGCGGGTCGGTGCCACTCTCGTACGTACGCACAGAATGAGGCCCGCCTCACCGCTCGGTGAGGTGGGCCTCTTCTGTTTGGCCAGCGCTTCTCGTATGGTGGAAAACTGTTTCCGAAAACTAAATGACCGCATTACCTGCTACCCGCAGGTAGGTGCGAATATCGGATGGCGTCAGAGGGCCACGAGCCAAGGCGCCGTATAGCAACGAAGCTAGGGAAAGCAGAGGAACCCGGTCATGGCAACGGCGCCAAGCGTCTCGTACTCGATGACGGTCCGGCTGGAGGTGCCCGCGAGCGGAACCGCGGTCTCCCAGCTCACCACGGCCGTGGAGTCCTCCGGCGGCTCCGTGACCGGCCTGGACGTGACCGCCTCCGGCCACGAGAAGCTGCGGATCGACGTCACGATCGCGGCGACCTCCACCGCCCACGCCGACGAGATCGTCGAGGAGCTGCGCGGCATCGAGGGCGTCGTCCTCGGCAAGGTCTCCGACCGTACGTTCCTGATGCACCTCGGCGGCAAGATCGAGATGGCGTCCAAGCACCCCATCCGCAACCGCGACGACCTCTCGATGATCTACACCCCGGGCGTGGCGCGCGTCTGCATGGCGATCGCCGAGAACCCCGAGGACGCCCGCCGCCTCACCATCAAGCGCAACTCCGTTGCAGTGGTGACGGACGGCTCCGCCGTCCTCGGCCTCGGCAACATCGGCCCCATGGCCGCTCTGCCCGTCATGGAGGGCAAGGCGGCCCTCTTCAAGCGCTTCGCCGGCATCGACGCCTGGCCGATCTGCCTGGACACCCAGGACACCGACGCCATCGTGGAGATCGTCAAGGCCATCGCCCCCGGCTTCGCCGGCATCAACCTCGAGGACATCTCGGCGCCCCGCTGCTTCGAGATCGAGGCCCGGCTGCGCGAGGCCCTGGACATCCCGGTCTTCCACGACGACCAGCACGGCACCGCGATCGTCGTCCTCGCCGCGCTGACCAACGCGCTGCGCGTGGTCGGCAAGGCCATAGGGGACGTACGAGTCGTCATGTCCGGCGCGGGAGCGGCCGGCACGGCCATTCTCAAGCTGCTGATCGCGGCCGGCGTCAAGCACGCCGTCGTCGCCGACATCCACGGCGTCGTCCACGCGGGCCGCGAGGACCTCGTCGCCGCCGCCCCCGAGTCGCCGCTGCGCTGGATCGCGGACAATACCAACCCCGAGGGCGTCACCGGCACCCTCAAGCAGGCGGTCGCCGACGCGGACGTATTCATCGGCGTGTCCGCCCCGAACCTGCTGAGCGCCGAGGACGTGGCCGCCATGGCCGACGGCGCGATCGTGTTCGCGCTCGCGAACCCCGACCCGGAGGTCGACCCGGCAATCGCCCGGCAGACCGCGGCAGTTGTCGCCACCGGCCGCTCGGACTTCCCGAACCAGATCAACAACGTCCTGGTCTTCCCCGGCGTCTTCCGCGGTTTGCTGGACGCTCAGTCCCGCACGGTCAACACCGAGATGATGCTGGCCGCCGCGACGGCCCTCGCGGACGTGGTCACCGAGGACGAGCTCAACCCGAACTACATCATCCCGTCCGTCTTCAACGACAAGGTCGCGGGAGCGGTCGCGGGCGCCGTGCGGAACGCCGCGAAGGCCGCCGGGGCGGCTGTGACGGGCCCCACGTCCGCCTGACACCGGCGCGTCGCGGGTCGCGGGGCCGTGAAAGCCGCCTTAGGGTGGCGGACCATGAGCCCCGCGCTCGAGGCTCTGCGACTGCGCGGAGTCTCCAGGAAGTGGACGGAACGTCACCACGACGAGGCAGTGGCGCTTTTCGTGTGACTCCGGAGGGCGCCGGATTGGCTTTCCCGCCGCTGGTGGGGGCAGGATGCTCCCCTGAGGGCTTCGCCCTAGGGGGAACCCCACGGGCGCGGCGGGCCTGACGGCAGACCCGGGTCCGGGGACTGTCCGAGGGCCCTGGCAGCATCGGCTTCGATCTCAAGCCTCACAGGCAAGAAGAACACGGGAGTAAGAACATGAACCGCAGTGAGCTGGTGGCCGCGCTGGCCGACCGCGCCGAGGTGACCCGCAAGGACGCCGACGCCGTGCTGGCCGCTCTCGCCGAGACTGTCGGCGAGGTCGTCGCCAAGGGCGACGAGAAGGTCACCATCCCCGGCTTCCTGACCTTCGAGCGCACCCACCGTGCCGCTCGCACCGCTCGTAACCCGCAGACCGGCGACCCGATCCAGATCCCGGCCGGCTACAGCGTGAAGGTCTCCGCGGGCTCCAAGCTCAAGGAAGCCGCGAAGGGCAAGTAAGCCCCCAGTACGTGAAGGGCGGCCATCCCGGAAGGGGTGGCCGCCCTTCACGCGTCTACGGGGCGTACAGAGGGCGTGCGGGCGCTCGTGGGCAGCTGGCGGGGCCGTCGCCGCCCGGCGGGGCGTCGGCGGCCGGCGCAGCGCACCGCGGGCCCCGATCGCGCCCCGAGGCCGCCGAACGCCGAACCGCGCTCCGGGGCCCGCGGAACGCCCCATCGCGCCCCGAGGCCGCAGAACGCCGAACGCCGGACCGGCTGAGTGCTTCAGCCCGGGTCCGGCGTTCGGTTCGTTCTCGGCTCGCTCTACGGGGGTCAGCGCGCCTCGCCGAGCCCCCGCGTCACACCAGCGGCGTCACACCAGCGGCGCCGCGCTCGGCAGCTCCACCTTCGCTCCCAGCTTCTCCAGCTTCTCCATGAAGTTCTCGTAGCCCCGGTTGATCAGGTCGATCCCGTGGACCCTCGACGTCCCCTGCGCCGCCAGCGCCGCGATCAGGTACGAGAAGCCGCCGCGCAGGTCCGGGATGACCAGGTCGGCGCCCTGGAGCCTGGTCGGGCCCGAGACGACCGCCGAGTGCAGGAAGTTGCGCTGGCCGAAGCGGCAGTCCGAGCCGCCCAGGCACTCGCGGTACAGCTGGATGTGTGCGCCCATCTGGTTGAGCGCCGAGGTGAAGCCCAGCCGGGACTCGTACACCGTCTCGTGCACGATCGACAGGCCCGCCGCCTGGGTCAGCGCCACCACGAGCGGCTGCTGCCAGTCGGTCTGGAAGCCCGGGTGGACGTCCGTCTCCAGCGCGATGGCGTTGAGCGAGCCGCCCGGGTGCCAGAAGCGGATGCCCTCGTCGTCGATCTCGAACGCGCCGCCCACCTTGCGGTAGGTGTTGAGGAAGGTCATCATCGAGCGCTGCTGCGCGCCGCGCACATAGATGTTGCCCTCGGTCGCCAGCGCCGCCGACGCCCAGGAGGCCGCCTCCAGGCGGTCCGGGAGCGCCCGGTGGGTGTAGCCGCCGAGCTTGTCGACACCGGTGATCCGGATGGTCCGGTCGGTGTCCACGGAGATGATCGCGCCCATCTTCTGCAGTACGCAGATGAGGTCCTCGATCTCCGGCTCCACCGCCGCGTTCGTGAGCTCGGTGACGCCGTCCGCCAGCACGGCCGTCAGCAGCACCTGCTCGGTCGAGCCGACCGAGGGGTACGGCAGACGGATCTTGCAGCCGCGAAGCCGCTGCGGGGCCTCCAGGTACTGGCCGTCCGCCCGCTTCTCGATGGTCGCGCCGAACTGCCGCAGCACCTCGAAGTGGAAGTCGATCGGCCGGCCGCCGATGTCGCAGCCGCCCAGGCCCGGGATGAACGCGTGGCCCAGACGGTGCAGCAGCGGGCCGCAGAAGAGGATCGGGATCCGCGAGGAGCCCGCGTGCGCGTCGATGTCCGCGACGTTCGCGCTCTCCACATGCGACGGGTCCAGCACCAGCTCGCCCGGCTCCTCGCCGGGGCGTACCGTCACGCCGTGGAGCTGCAGCAGTCCGCGTACGACGCGCACATCACGGATGTCTGGCACATTGCGCAGCCTGCTGGGCTCACTGCCGAGCAGAGCGGCGACCATGGCCTTCGGCACGAGGTTCTTCGCGCCGCGGACCCGGATCTCGCCCTCCAGCGGGGTTCCGCCGTGGACAAGCAGTACATCGTCTGTGCCGGTCATGAATCTCGCGTTCCGGAGGGTCCCCCCGGGGAGCCAGGGAGAGGTCGGGCAGGGGCCAGAGAAAAGAGTAAGGGGCTACTACCCCTCTCCCGTAAGGCCAAGGGGCCTTCACAGGTGTAATGAATTCGGCACAATACGCTCAGCTTGCCCTCTCTCGCTCAGCGTCACCGCGCCCGGCGGCCGGCCGGCCGTGTCTCTCTGCTGTTTCCGGCCCGTCTGAGCTGCACTGGCTCACAGTCAGCCGCTCGGCCCCCGCGGAGGGCGAAGATGCGGGATCATGTCTCGCATGACCGAGGTGTCCTCGCTCACAGGGCGGCTGCTCGTCGCCACTCCCGTCCTCGCGGACCCGAACTTCGACCGGGCGGTCGTCCTGCTGCTCGATCACGACGACGAGGGCTCGCTCGGCGTCGTCCTCAACCGGCCCACGCCCGTGGTCGTCGGCGACATCCTGGAGCCCTGGGCGCCCCTCGCGGGCGAGCCCGGCGTGGTCTTCCAGGGCGGTCCCGTCTCCCTCGACTCGGCGCTGGGCGTCGCCGTCATCCCGGGCGACGAGGGGCCGCTGGGCTGGCGGCGGGTGTACGGCGCGATCGGCCTGGTCGACCTGGAGGCGCCGCCCGAACTGCTCGGCGGGGCGCTGGGATCCCTGCGGATCTTCGCGGGGTACGCCGGATGGGGCCCCGGCCAGCTGGAGGACGAACTGGGCGAGGGGGCCTGGTACGTGGTGGAGTCGGAGCCGGGCGACGTGTCGTCGCCGCGGCCGGAGAGCCTGTGGCGCGCGGTGCTGCGCCGCCAGCGCAGCGAGCTCGCCATGTTCGCGACCTACCCGGACGACCCCACGCTCAACTGACCCCGGGGCGGGACCGCGCCCGGGCGGGGCAGTCCGAGGGGCCCGCCGCGCCGCCGCGCGACGCCACGGGACACGGCCGCCCGGGGACGCCTGAACCGGATGGGCCGCGGGTGAGTACCCTTGGCGTTTATGAGCACTCTTGAGCCCGAGCGCGGGACAGGCACGGGGACCCTCGTAGAGCCGACGCCACAGGTGTCGCACGGCGACGGCGACCACGAGCGCTTCGCCCATTACGTCCAGAAGGACAAGATCATGGCGAGCGCCCTCGACGGCACTCCCGTGGTCGCACTGTGCGGAAAGGTCTGGGTGCCGGGGCGCGACCCCAAGAAGTACCCGGTCTGCCCCCTGTGCAAGGAGATCTACGACTCCATGGGTCCCGGCGGCGACAAGGACAAGGGCGGCAAGGACAAGAAGTAGTCCTTCCAAGGAGTCCTTCGACGTAGTCCTTCCGCTGAGAACGGCCCCCGGAGCGCGCTGACCGCGCGCTCCGGGGGCCGTTCGCGTTCCCGGCGCGACCCGGTCCCGTTGCACGGGGTGCGGCTGCTGGTCACAGAGTGGTTGAGACCTCTTGTCCGGTTGTTTGCGCGGCTCTAGCCTCCTGCGTGTTGTGCAGTACGAAACGCCCGTTGCGTATGTTGCAACGTCGACTCGTAGGGGACCTCGTATGAAGCTGTCCGCCCGAATCGCCGCCCCGGCCATGGCACTTGTGCTGGCCGGCCTCACCGCCACCGCCTGCGCGCCCCAGACCTCCGACAACAGCGCGAACAAGGACGAGAAGACGGGCACCCTGCGCGTCTGGCTCTTCCAGGAGGTCGACAACAAGCCCAAGGAGAAGGTCGTCGACGCGGCGCTGGCCGCCTTCGGCGAGAAGCACGAGGGCGCGAAGGTCGAGGTCGAGTACATACCCGTCGAGACCCGCGCCCAGAAGATCAAGGCGGCCTTCAACGACCCGAAGAGCGCGCCGGATCTGATCGAGTACGGGAACACCGACACGGCCGGCTATGTGAAGGACGGCGGACTCGCCGACGTCAGCGCGGAGTTCGCCGCCTGGGACGAGGCCAAGGACGCCGACCCGACGGCGAAGCAGTCGGTGACCGTCGACGGGAAGGTCTACGGCGCCCCGCTCTTCGTCGGCGTACGCGCGCTGTACTACCGCACCGACGTGTTCGCGGACTTGGGGATCGAGCCGCCCAAGACGCAGGACGAGCTCATCGCCACGGCGAAGAAGATCCACAAGGAGAGGCCGGAGCTGTACGGGCTCGCGGTCGGTGGCGCGTACACCTATGGCGCCATGCCGTTCATCTGGGCCAACGGCGGCGAGCTGGCCGAGCAGAGCGCGGGCTCCTACCGCGCGTCGATCGACAGCGCGGCGGCGCGCAAGGGCATCGAGGCGTACACCTCGCTCTTCGGCGACGACAACTGCCCCGCCGCCAAGTGCGCCTCGATGGGCGGCAACGCGACGGTCACCGCCTTCGCCTCGGGCAAGGCCGCCATGGCGATCGGCGGCGACTTCAGCCACCAGGCGGTGGAGGCGGGCTCGGTGAAGGGCAAGTACGCGGTGGCGCCCCTGCCCGGGCTCACGGCGGGCGAGCCGGCGCCGGCGTTCGCGGGCGGCAACAACATCGGCGTACTGAAGAGCAGCTCGCACCGGACGCTCGCGGTGGACCTGATGAAGGAGCTCACGGGCAAGGACACCCAGCGGAAGCTGTTCGAGGCGATGGGCTTCCTGCCGACGTACACGGACGTACGGGCGGAGGCGGCGAAGAAGGAGCCCTTCGTGGCCCCCTTCGTGCAGACCCTGGGCGCGGGCACGAAGTTCGTTCCGGCGTCCCCTGCCTGGGCGCAGATCGACGCCTCGCTCGTGCTGCCGACGATGTTCCAGGAGATCGTGAGCGGCAAGAAGGACGTCGAGGCGGCGTCGTCGGACGCGGCGAAGAAGATGAACGCGGCGTTCGCCGACGCGGGCTGAGCGGGCTGAGCGAGCCGAACGCCATGAGGAACACGACGAACGCCACGAACCCTACGAACGCCACCAACCCTACGGACCAGGCGAGTCCTGCCGATGGGACGGGCGCCGCGCACACGAGCAACGACGGCGCCCAGCCGCCCGCCGCCGGCGGCCACCCCACGAAGACCCGCCCCGGGAGCCGCCGCCCGGCCCCCGGCGCCGCCCGCCGCCCCAGAGCAGCGGCGACCCCCTCCGCCCGGAGCGGCGGCTGGACCCCCTGGCTGTACCTCGCCCCCGCACTCGTCGTCCTCGGCGGGCTGCTCGTCTACCCCGTCTACCAGCTGGGGCTCATCTCCTTCCTCGAGTACACGCAGGCCCAGGTCAGCGGGGGAGAGCCCACGTCCTTCAAGGGCCTCGGCAACTACCGCGCCCTCTTCGCCGACAGCCAGTTCTGGCAGGTCCTCCTCGCGACCGTCGTCTTCGCCGCCGCCTGCGTGGCCGCCACCCTCGCGGTCGGCTGCGCGCTGGCCGTCCTGCTGACGCGCGTACGCGCCCTCCCGCGCCTCGCCCTGATGCTGGCCGCCCTCGGGGCCTGGGCCACCCCCGCCGTCACCGGGTCCACGGTCTGGGTCTTCCTCTTCGACCCCGACTTCGGACCCGTCAACCGGGTCCTGGGGCTCGGCGACTTCTCCTGGACGTACGACCGCTTCGCCGCCTTCGCGCTCGTGCTCTTCGAAGTCGTCTGGTGCTCGTTCCCCTTCGTGATGGTGACCGTCTACGCCGGCGTCAAGGCGATCCCCTCCGAGGTCCTGGAGGCCGCCTCCCTCGACGGCGCCTCGCAGTGGCGGATCTGGCGCTCGGTCACCGCCCCCATGCTGCGGCCCATTCTCGTCGTCGTCACCATTCAGTCGATCATCTGGGACTTCAAGGTCTTCACCCAGATCTATGTGATGACCAACGGCGGCGGCATCGCGGGCCAGAATCTCGTGCTCAATGTGTACGCCTATCAGAAAGCCTTCGCGTCCTCCCAGTACAGCCTCGGCTCCGCGATCGGCGTCGTCATGCTGCTGATTCTGCTGGCCGTCACCCTCGTCTATCTGCGCCTGCTGCGACGCCAGAGAGAAGAAGAACTGTGAGCCTGCTCCGCATCCGCCGCCCCTGGCGTCTGGCCGCCGAGGCGGCCGCGCTCCTCACCGCCGCCGTCGTCGCCTTTCCGCTGTACTGGATGGTCCTCTCCGCCTTCAAGCCGGCGGGCGAAGTCCAGTCCGCACAGCCGCGCCCATGGACGCTCTCGCCGTCCCTCGACTCGTTCCGGCGCGTCTTCGAACAGGAGGAATTCGGCCGCTATTTCCTCAACAGCCTGCTGGTGGCGGGCGTGGTCGTCGTCGCCTCCGCGCTCATCGCGTTCCTCGCGGCCACGGCGGTCACCCGGTTCCGCTTCCGATTCCGCACGACTCTGCTGATCATGTTCCTGGTCGCGCAGATGGTGCCGATCGAGGCGCTGACCATTCCGCTGTTCTTCCTCATGCGGGACTTCGGCCAGCTCAACACCCTCGGCTCGCTGATCCTTCCGCACATCGCCTTCTCGCTCCCCTTCGCGATCTGGATGCTGCGGGGGTTCGTCAAAGCCGTCCCGGAAGCGCTGGAGGAGGCCGCCTACATCGACGGCGCGAGCCGCGCCCGCTTCCTGTGGCAGATCCTCTTCCCGCTGGTCTTCCCCGGGCTCGTGGCTACGAGCGTCTTCTCCTTCATCTCGACCTGGAACGACTTCCTGTTCGCCAAATCCTTCATCATCAGCGACACCTCGCAGTCGACCCTCCCGATGGCGCTGCTCGTCTTCTTCAAGCCCGACGAGAACGACTGGGGCGGGATCATGGCCGCGTCTACGGTGATGACCGTGCCGGTGCTCGTCTTCTTCGTACTCGTACAGCGACGCCTGGTCTCCGGCCTGGGCGGCGCGGTCAAGGACTGACGCGATGACCCCTGCGGAAGCGACCTCTACGGATTCAGCGACCTCTACGGATTCAGCGACCTCTATGGATTCAGCGAGCTCTATGGACTCCCCTTCGCCTTCCCCCGCCGCCGAAGCCGCCTCCCCGGAGAGTGCCCCCATGGACCTGATCCCCGCCCCCGCCTTCGTCGAAGGCCCCTCGCGCGGAGGGTTCCTGCTGGACTTCCGCACCACGCTGCACGCGGCCGCGGGCACGGAGACCGCCGAGCGCTGGCTGCGCTCGACCCTCGGAGCGGCGCTCGGCCTGCCGCTCGCGCCGGGCGAGCAGGGCGCGCGGAACTCGATCGCCCTGCTCCTCGACGACGGCCTCGAGCCCGAGGCGTACCGGCTGAGCGCCGTCCAGGACCGGGGCGTCGAGATCCGCGGCGGCGGCCCGGCAGGCGTCTTCTGGGGCGCGCAGACGCTGCGTCAGCTGCTCGGCCCCGACGCCTTCCGCAGCGCCCCCGTCCGCCCGGACGCGACCTACGCCGTCGCACACCAGGTCGTCGAGGACCGCCCGCGCTTCCCCTGGCGCGGCATGATGCTCGACGTGTCACGGCACTTCCTCCCCAAGAGCGACGTGCTGCGCTGCCTCGACCTCCTCGCCGCCCACAAGCTCAACGTCTTCCATCTCCACCTCACCGACGACCAGGGCTGGCGCGTCGAGATCAAGCGCTACCCCAGGCTGACGGACGTCGGCGCGTGGCGGGCGCGCACCAGGATCGGCCACGGCGCCTCAGAGCTCTGGGACGAGCGGCCGCACGGCGGTTACTACACGCAGGACGACATCCGCGAGATCGTCGCCTACGCCGCCGAGCGGCATATCGGCGTCGTCCCCGAGATCGACGTCCCGGGCCACTCCCAGGCCGCCATCGCCGCGTACCCGGAACTCGGCAACACCGACGTCGTCGACACCGCCCGCCTCTCCGTCTGGGACGACTGGGGCGTCAACCCGAACGTGCTCGCCCCCACCGAGAACACCCTCCGCTTCTACGAGGGCGTCTTCGAGGAGCTCCTCGACCTCTTCCCCGCCGATACCTCTCCGTTCGTCCACATCGGCGGCGACGAGTGCGTCAAGGACCAGTGGAAGGCCTCCCCGACCGCCCAGGCCCGCATCAAGGAGCTGGGGCTGGCCGACGAGGACGAGCTGCAGTCGTGGTTCGTCCGCCACTTCGACGCCTGGCTCGCCGAGCGCGGCCGACGCCTCATCGGCTGGGACGAGATCCTCGAAGGCGGCCTGGCGCCGGGTGCCGCCGTCTCCTCCTGGCGCGGGTACGCCGGCGGCGTCGCCGCCGCCGAGGCAGGCCACGACGTCGTCATGTGCCCCCAGCAGCAGGTGTACTTCGACTACCGGCAGCACGGCGGCGCCGACGAGCCGATGCCGATCGGCTATGTGCGCACCCTGGAGGACGTCTACCGCTTCGAACCCGTTCCACCGCAGCTCTCCGAGAAAGCCGCGGCGCACGTCCTCGGCACGCAGGCCAATGTGTGGACCGAGGTGATGCAGGACCGCTCCCGCGTCGACTACCAGGTCTTTCCCCGCCTGGCCGCCTTCGCCGAGGTCGCCTGGTCCGCGCTGCCCGCACCGGCCGAGCGGGACTTCGCCGGCTTCGAGCGCCGAATGGCCTCGCACTACGCGCGCCTTGACGCGCTCGGCGTCGACTACCGCCCGCCCGCGGGCCCCCTGCCGTGGCAGAAACGCCCCGGCGTGCTCGGACGCCCGATCGAGGGTGCGCCCCCAAACGTGTGAGCCCGGCGCCAGGCGGTCGCCGTCTGTCCGACCCCCTGGGACCGTGGAGCCGCTAGGGGAATAAGTCGTACATGGGTCGCCGAAGAGTGGCAATCCGCATGTGGCGGTGACGGTATGCGAAACCGGACCATCGGCGCGAGAAGGGGCATCCGGTGCGGATCCACCCTTCGCGGACCCTCTCGTCGGTCGGCCCGGAAGATGTGCCAGAGTTGCCACGTCCGGGCTGTGAGCACGTACGGTACGGCAACACAGGCGGGACAGCCGGGACACCGGGAAGGGGCACTGGGTGACCACGCACGCACCGCAGGCGGCGCAGTCGGTGACGCTGCCGGCCTCGCTCGACGAGGCCGTGGCGGCACTCACCGCCATGCCCGCCGCCGTGCCCGTCGCGGGCGGCACGGACCTCATGGCCGCGGTCAACAGGGGCCAACTGCGCCCCGCCGGCCTCGTCGGCCTCGGCCGCATCAGCGAGATCCGCGGCTGGCGCTACCAGGACGGGCACGCCCTGCTCGGCGCCGGACTCACCCACGCCCGGATGGGACGGCCCGACTTCGCGGCCCTCATCCCCGCGCTGGCCGCGTCCGCGCGTGCGGCCGGCCCGCCCCAGATCCGCAACGCGGGCACGCTCGGCGGCAACATCGCCACCGCCGCCCCGACCGGCGACGCGCTGCCCGTGCTCGCCGCGCTCGAGGCGGACCTCGTCATCGCCGGCCCCGGCGGCGCACGCCGCGCGATCCCCGTCTCCCACCTGCTGGCAGGCCGGGAGATGCTCGGGCCCGCCGAACTCATCGGCTTCGTACGCGTACCCCTGCTGCACGCCCCCCAGGTCTTCCTGAAGGCGACCGGCCGCACCGGCCCCGGCCGGGCCACCGCGTCCGTCGCGGTCGTCCTCGACCCCGCCCGGCGCGGGGTGCGCTGCGCGGTCGGCGCCATCGCGCCGATGCCGCTGCGGCCGCTGGAGGCGGAGCGCTGGATCGCCTCGCTGATCGACTGGGACGGCGAGCGGGGGCTCGCGGCGGAGGCGCTGGCGGCGTTCGGCGAGTACGTCGCGGCGGCGTGCATCCCTGACCCGGCCCCGGCCGCTCCGGGCGAGGAGCAGGCCGTGCTGCCGCCCGCCGTACTGCATCTGCGGCGCACCGTCGCCGCGCTGGCCCGACGTGCACTGGGGAGGGCGCTGTCGTGAGCGACGACGAGAACCAGGAGACCCCGCAGGGGCACGGCGGCTGGCAGCCGACGCCTCAGGGCGGGGAGTACGACGCCGAGGCGACCGCCTTCCTCCAGCTGCCCCCCGAGGGCGCGCTGGACGCGGCGCCGCTGGAGGCCCCGGGCCACGGCTATGTGCCGCCGATGATCAACCCGCTGACCCCGGCCGCCTCGGTGGACCCGGACACGGCGGCGTGGATGGCACAGCACCAGGACCCGCAGTACCAGGTCCCCCACCAGCAGCAGTGGCCCGAGCCCGCGCCCGCCGACCCGCAGGCGACGGGCCAGTGGACCTTCTCGGAGGCCGCGGCCCCCGAGCAGGTCGAGCCGGCCCAGACCGGCCAGTGGTCGATCCCGGTGGCGGACGGCGAGCTGCCGGAGGAGTCGGGGGAGTACGCGGCCTCGTCGCTGCGGGAGCAGTGGGAGAGCCAGGGCGCCAGCGGCACGAACGGCTCGACCGGAACGATCGGATCGGGCACGCTCGGCGGCGGCGCTCCGGCGGCGTGGACGACGCTGCCGGGCGGAGCGACGGCGCCGTGGGCGACGACGCCCCAGGAGCAGCAGCCGGAGCCTCATCCGCAGGACCGTGCCCAGCAGGACCTTCACGAGCCGCAGACTCGGCGAGAGCCTCACGAGCCTCACGAGCCGGAGTCGACGGGGGCCGCGCAGCCGACTCCCGTCGCAGGGGCGGAGTCCGTCCCGCTGCCGCCCGCGCGGGACGCGTCGCACGACCTGTCACAGCACGACCCGTCACAGCACGGCAGTGCCGCTGACTCGGTTCAGGAGGCCGCGGGGGAGACGGCCGCGGAGTCCGGCGTGGGCGCTGGCGTGGAATCCGCCGTGGACGCCCGTGTGGAGTCCGGCGCGGAAGCGGGCGTAGACGCTGGCCTCGAAGCGGGCGCGGAACTGGGAGAGGGCGCGGAAGCCCCCTCGGCAGCCGCCCCCACGTCGTCGACCGGCAGTGACGAACACCCGCCCACCTCCTACGTCCTTCGGGTCAACGGCACCGACCGCCCCGTCACCGACGCCTGGATCGGCGAGTCCCTCCTGTACGTGCTCCGCGAGCGCCTCGGCCTGGCCGGGGCGAAGGACGGCTGCTCCCAGGGCGAGTGCGGCGCCTGCAACGTCCAGGTCGACGGCCGTCTCGTCGCCTCCTGCCTGGTCCCCGCCGCGACGGCGGCCGGCTCCGAGGTCCGCACGGTCGAGGGCCTCGCCGCCGACGGCGAGCCCTCCGACGTCCAGCGCGCCCTGGCCGGCTGCGGAGCGGTCCAGTGCGGCTTCTGCATCCCGGGCATGGCCATGACCGTCCACGACCTCCTGGAGGGCAACCACGCCCCCACCGAGCTGGAGACCCGTCAGGCGCTCTGCGGCAACCTCTGCCGGTGCTCCGGCTACCGGGGCGTCCTCGACGCCGTACGCGAAGTGGTCGCCGAGCGCGAGGCGAGCGCCGCGGCGGCGGTGGAGGCCGCGCAGCAGGGCGGGCAGCCCGGCGGGCGTCCGGGCGAGGAAGCCCGCATCCCGCACCAGGCGCCCCCCGGCGCAGGTAGTGTGCAGCTCCACCCGCACGACGGAGGCATGGCGTGAGCAACGACTCGGCCACCACGACGACCCCCCAGTCGGTCGACGGCCCCCGGCCCGAGCAGCCCGCGCACGGCCTCGGCGCCTCGCTCCCCCCGGCCGACGCCCGCGCGAAGACCGAGGGGACGTTTCCGTACGCCGCCGATCTGTGGGCCGAGGGTCTGCTGTGGGCCGCGATTCTGCGCTCTCCGCACCCCCATGCCCGCATTCTGTCGATCGACACCTCGGCCGCGCTGGAGATGCCGGGCGTACGAGCCGTCGTCACGCATCAGGACATTCCCGGTGATTCGGCGTACGGCAGGCGTATCGCCGACCGGCCCGTCTTCGCCTCCGAGATCGTGCGCCACCATGGCGAGGCCCTCGCGGCGGTCGCCGCCGACCACCCCGACACGGCCCGTCTGGCCGCCGCGGCCATCGCGGTCGAGTACGAGCCCCTCGACCCGGTCACCGACCCCGAGAAGGCCTTCGCCGCCGAGCCCCTCCACCCCGACGGCAACCTGATCCGCCACATTCCGCTGCGCTATGGCGACCCGGAAGCCGCGGGAGAGGTCATCGTCGAGGGCCTCTACCGCATCGGCCGCCAGGACCCGGCCCCCATCGGCGCCGAGGCCGGCCTCGCGGTGCCGCGCCCGGACGGCGGGGTCGAGCTGTACGTCGCCTCCACCGACCCGCACACCGACCGCGATCTGGCGGCCTCCTGCTTCGGCCTGGAGCCGGACCGAGTGAAGGTCGTGGTCACCGGCGTCCCCGGCGCGACCGGCGACCGCGAGGACCCCGGCTTCCAGCTCCCGCTGGGCCTGCTGGCGCTGAGGACGGGCTGCCCGGTCAAGCTGACGGCGACCCGCGAGGAGTCCTTCCTCGGCCACGCCCACCGCCACCCCACACTGCTGCGCTACCGCCACCACGCGGACGCCGAGGGCCACTTGGTGAAGGTCGAGGCCCAGCTCCTGCTGGACGCCGGCGCGTACGCCGACTCCTCCTCGGAGTCCCTCGCGGCGGCGGTGGCCTTCGCCTGCGGCCCCTACGTCGTCCCGCACGCCTTCATCGAGGGCTGGGCGGTGCGCACGAACAACCCTCCCTCGGGCCATGTCCGCGGCGAGGGCGCGATGCAGGTCTGCGCCGCGTACGAGGCCCAGATGGACAAGCTCGCGGGCAAGCTGGGCCTCGACCCGGCGGAGCTGCGCCTGCGCAACGTGCTCGCGACCGGCGACATCCTGCCCACGGGCCAGACCGTCACCTGCCCCGCCCCCGTCGCGGAACTGCTCCACGCGGTCCGCGACTACCCCCTGCCCTCGCTCCCCAAGGACACCCCCGAGTCCGGCTGGCTCCTCCCGGGCGGCCCGGAGGGCGCGGGCGAGCCGGGCGCGGTGCGCCGGGGCGTGGGCTACGCGCTGGGCATGGTCCACATGCTCGGGGCGGAGGGGACCGACGAGGTCTCCACGGCGACGGTCAAGGTCCACGACGGAGTCGCCACGGTCATCTGCGCGGCGGTGGAGACGGGTTCCGGCTTCTCGACGCTGGCGCGCCAGATCGTCCAGGAGACGCTGGGCATCGACGAGGTCCACGTGGCCTCGGTCGACACCGACCAGCCGCCGGCGGGCCCGGCGGCCCACGGCCGCCACACCTGGGTCTCGGGCGGCGCGGTCGAGCGCGCGGCCAAGATGGTGCGCACCCAGCTCCTGCAGCCGCTGGCCCACAAGTTCGGGATGTCCACCGAGCTGCTGCAGATCACCGACGGCAAGATCACGTCGTACGACGGCGTGCTCTCGACGACGGTCATGGAGGCTATGGACGGCAAGGAGCTATGGGCGACGGCCCAGTGCCGCCCCCACCCCACGGAGCCCCTCGACGAGTCGGGCCAGGGCGACGCGTTCGTGGGCCTGGCGTTCTGCGCGATCCGCGCGGTGGTCGACGTCGACATCGAGCTTGGCTCGATCCGTGTGGTGGAGATGGCGGTGGCCCAGGACGTGGGCCGCATCCTGAACCCGGCCCAGCTGACGACCCGCATCGAGGCGGGCGTCACCCAGGGGGTCGGCGCGGCCCTGACGGAGAACCTCCGCACGGCCCGCGGCCTGCTCCGCCACCCGGACCTGACGGGGTACGCACTCCCGACATCCTTGGACGCCCCGGACATTCGCATCGTGAAACTGGTCGAAGAACGCGACGTGGTCGCCCCCTTCGGCGCGAAGCCGGCGAGCGCGGCCTCGGTGGTCACTTCCCCGGCGGCAGTGGCGTCAGCGGTGCGCGCAGCGACGGGCCGCCCGGTCAACAGGCTCCCAATCCGGCCACAGGCGGCGGTCGCAGCCCCCAACTCCTGACCGTGTGACGCTCATTGCACGTGCAATGACGGGATGCGCGGTGTCACCGTTGCTCGGTACAGTGTTCCCTGTAGACGTATGTAAACGGGGAGGCGTTCGTGGCGGAGGACAACGGGGTAGCAGCGGCAGCTAGCTTGGGGGCGCTCGGGATGCTGCCCTTTGTGGGCGGTGCCGTGGCCGCGGCGAAGATGGTCACCGAGATGGAGTCGATGTCGACCTTCAAGAAGGAGATCGACAAGATTCTCTTGGAACTTGAAGGCTCCGAGGCCGCGCCTGACAAGGTCTCCGCCGACCGACTGGAACCGGGACACCTCGGCAAGCCTGAGTTCAGAGAGAGCGCCTTCCTGTACGGCACGTACATGGTGGTCCACGACGAACTCGAGAAGCTCTCCAAGATCCTGGCGCAGCAGATCGACGGGCTGAGCATCGCCGTGCAGGCTTCTCAGGTGGGCTACGAGAACATCGACGACGACATCCGGCGGCGCATGCTTCGGTTCGCGGACGAGATGGACCAGTACGGGCAGCAGGCGCAGCAGAGCGTCGACAAGCACGCGGGCGGCAGCGGCGGTTCGCAGTCCGGTGCCGGCTCGATCAACACGTGATGAACGCGGGGAACGCAGGAATGGGGGCTTGGCATGGCTGAGGATGCGACGAGCGGACGCAAGGCACCGCCGCTCCAGGAGACGGACTTCTTCTCCAAGACGCACGACGAACTGCTGGACATGCTTGAGGGCACGAAGGCGGAGTCGGCAGCGGAGCTTGCCAAGAAGTTGTCCAAAGCGGCTTCGATGATCACGCGGGTGGGCGACGGACTCAAGACGCACATGACGCGCGTCGTATGGGAAGGCGAAGGCGCCAAGGCATTTCGGGACTGGGGCCATGACGCTGCGATGGCCACGCTGGAGTTGGGCAGGTACAGCGAGCAGGCGTCCTCGTTTCTCGAGGAGGTCGCCGTTGCGATCGCAGGGGCGAACAGCGCGATCCCCAAGAAGGACGGGAAGCTCGAGACCCAGGAAAGTGAAGCTCGAGCGGTTCTGAAGGCTGCAAGCAATGATCGCGGCGCGGGCGACATGTCCGATACCCATAAGCAGTTGGAAGCGGCTCTCCAGCAGAAGGAGGAGCGGCGCAATGCGGCGGCTCATGAGCTGAGGCGGCTTGCGGGGACGTACAGGAACTCCGGCGAAAAGATAATGGCTCTGCATCCTCCGGAGTTCCCGCCTCCGCCGGGCCAGTTCGTTCCGCCGCCCATGGCAGAGCGGGTCTCTAACACTCAGTACGTGGGGCAAACCGGTACGAGGGGCAGGACTAGCCAGTCCGTCGCTACTGCCGATGCCTATGTGTCCCCGCCCTCTAGCCGTGAGGACACCGCGAAGCCCACTGAGCTCGTCCCGGGGGACTCGCGCCGCACCGTTCAGCCGGCGCTGGACCGGCCTGTGGACATGGAGATCGACAGTGTGGACACGCTGCCTGATCCGCGTACCACTGCGCCTCCGAGTGCGCCGCCCAACCTGCCGCCCGTAGGCAGGCCTGAGGGGCCGGTCATGCCTACGCCTGGGCCGATTCCGCCCACGTTTGGCGGTAAGCAAGGCCTGCCCAATACCAATCCGCCGGTTGGAAGGATCCCGGGGCCTGGCCTGCGAGGGCCCATCGGACCCGGCCCCGGACCCGCGCCGATCGGCCCCGGCGGTTCGCGGATGCCGCGTGAGGGCATCTCAGGCGGCAAGTCCGTTCCGCCGACTAGTCGTCCTACGGTTGGGCTTCCCCGTACCCCGGTAATCGGTGAGGGGCAAACGGCCCGAACCGGACCCGTGGGCCGAGGCATGCCGGGTCTGCCGGGTACCGGTCCGGTGGGCCCAGGGCAGACCGGTATCACGGGCGGTCGTCGTCTTGCGTCCGAGACCGGCGGCGTTGTCGGCGGTCGGGCTCAGCCGGGCGGTCAGAACATCGCTCGTCCTTTCACTCCTGGCGGCTCGGGCCTGGTTCGTGGAACCAGTCAGGGTGCGAGCGGGCCGGGGCAGACGGGACAGGCGGGCCGAGTCGGAGCGATGCCGCACGGGGCGGGCGGCGCCAACCCTCGCCGCGATGAGCGCGATGGCCAGCGTCCGGACTACCTGTCGGAGGACGAGGAGACGTGGCAGCAAGGTCAGCGCCGCGTTGTTCCCCCGGTCATCGACTGAGTCTGAGCCGAAACCAGAAGGAAGAGATGCGATCCACCAGCAGCAAGCGACTTGTCCGACCCACTGCCCTTGCGTCGGCCGCGTTGGGATTGCTGCTGGTGGGCATCGCAGCGACTCCCGCGCATGCAGAGGGTGCGCGGGATCAGCAGTGGCACCTGGACACGATGAAGGCTGACGAGATGTGGAAGGTCAGCACGGGGAAGGGCGTCACGGTTGCGGTAATCGACAGTGGCGTGGACAAGAGCCTTCCCGATCTCCGAGGGCAAGTGCTCGGTGGTGGCCTCGACCTGTCCAGTAAGCCCGGTGACGAATACTCTGACTACGACGGGCATGGAACTGGCATTGCCGCGATAATCGCAGGCACGGGAACCGGGGCGGGCAGCAAGGGCGCGATCGGGCTGGCTCCGGATGCCAAGATTCTTCCCATCCGGATGCCAGATGCGAAAGAAGGCACCAAGCTGGCCTGGAATCCGGAGCTATTCAACAAGTCTCTCAGCAAGGCGATTCGTCACGCTGCGGATTCCGGCGCGAAGGTAGTCAACATCTCGCTGGCGGTATCAGAGACGACGGACGAGGTCGCGGAATCGGTGAAGTACGCCCTTGACAAGGGTTCTTTGATCTTCGCTGGTGCAGGTAACAGCGGTGACAAGTCGAACCCGGTGCTGTACCCGGCTGCAGTCCCTGGTGTCGTCGGCATGGCGGCCTTCGACAGGAATTCCAATGCGACGAAGGAGTCGGAGAGAGGGCCGCAAGTGGATCTCGTCGCACCTGGTGACGAGATCATCCATGCCTGCCCCGGAGGTACACAGCTCTGTAGGAGCCACGGCACCAGCGATGCCACTGCCCTAGCCTCCGCTTCCGCTGCACTGATTTGGTCCAAACATCCTGAGTGGACCAACAACCAGGTCCTGCGGGTCTTGGTCAACACGGCTGGCAGGGCAAAAAACGGTGCAGAGCGTACTGACCTCGTCGGCTACGGCGCAGTCCGTCCCCGCATCGCCCTGAAGACTCCCGGCGACCCCGGCCCGGCGGATGAGTACCCGCTCCCTGACCTTGCGGCTGCTGCGCCCAAGTCGCCTTCTCCGGAGGCTTCCAAGCCCACCGGCAGCGCGGAGTCCGACAAGGATCAACCTGCTGCCGCCGCCCCGGCGCCCGCGGCTAAGGACGACGACAGCAACACCGGCCTCTGGATCGCCCTCGGCGTCGGCGCTGCCGCCCTCGTCGGGGCCGCGATCGCCGTCCCGCTCATCCGCTCCCGCCGCCGCAACGCGTCAGCGCCGCCGGCGCCGGCCTTCCCGCCCAACGCTTACCAGCAGCAGCCGCAGTACCCGGCCTACGGCCCGCCGCCCACCGGCCCGAACCAGAACCCGCCTTACCCCGCTCCGCCTGGACCTGGGCAGCCTTGAAATTCGTTCTCAGCTCGATCCTGCGCCACCACCAGCTTTCAGTCCGGTAGTTACCGACGCTCAGCATGGGGGAGCAATGTCGTTCGACGCAGAATGGGCCAGTGCACGATCCAATGTGACCAGCACGCGACTCAACCAGGTGCCGGCCGAGGGAGGGGGCGGCGGCAGTGGTGGGACCGCGGACTACAAGGTGACGTCCCAAGAGCTCAAGTCCGTTGGCAATGAGGCCCAGGATCTCTACCACGGGTTCGAAGGCACCGCCTTTCACGCTGGGGCTGAGACCGACACCGCCTCAACGAGCCTCACAACGGACGGTTTCGAGACGGGATCAGCGTTGTGGGCAGCCTGGGATAAATGGCGCACCCAGTCCGAAACGCTCTTGAGTGCATGCGCGCACATTCACAATCACCTCGAAGATACCTCCCTGAGTCACGCTGATCACGAAGAAGTGCTTGTCACCAACTTCTCCATGTCCAAGATTTCTGAGCACTTCAGCTGAGGGGCCGTAATGCCGACATTTGATCAAGTTCTCAATGTCAACCTCGGCGGTCTCAAAGAAGCGGTCGCGGACTGGACTGACGTTATCGCCAAACTGCAGAAGCTTGAAAAGAGCGCAATCGAAGGTCTTCGCGCTAAAGCAGAGGAAGCAGATTGGCGTGGCGAGAACGCGGGCGTCACCCTTCCTTTCGTGAGGAAGACCGCGAAAGAATTTGGCGATGCGCTCGCGGAGGCGACTGGTTTCCGGAATATTCTGCGCGACGCGCACAGCATATTCAGTGCCGCTAAGAAGGAGCTCGAAGCGGTAATTGAAGAGGCTCCGTGGGGTGTGACTATCTCTCCCAAAGGCGCTGTCGGACACGTCCACCCCGACAGTGTTAGCGAGGAGTACAAGGACAAGATTCCTGACGCAGCAGTCATCAAGAGGTATCAAGACAGGATTGATGATGCAGTCAAGAAGGCTACGGATGCTGATGAAGTTGCGGCGAGGGCTCTGCTTACAATTGCAGGTAAGGATGGAAACAATTTCACTGGCGTGAAGTATGACGACCTGGCCGCAGCTTCGAAGGCGCAGGACATGGCCGACGGGAAGGATGCGGCAGACATTGTCAAGAAAGGGGCGGATGCTACCGCAACGGAACTCGCGCGCCTCAACGATCTATGCAAGGCCAATGTGGGAGACAAGCTCTTCGCGACTACTATGGCCACCGAAGCCAGCGCCAAGGGAAGTTTGGCTTTCTGGGCGGGCGTAATAAACACAAACCAAGGGAATCTCGACAAGAGGAAGGAAGCCACTCTTAAGGATTTGCAGAAAAACTTTGGCCTGACCCTTGCTGAGGCTACGCATTCGACCAGCTCTGAAATGCAGAAATGGAAAGAGGAGGTCATCAAGCAAGGGAGCCGGCAGATTAATACTAATCCTACGGCGGAAACTAGCGGTCCGTACGGTTTCCAGGTGATGAGCAGCTTGATGAGGGAAGGGGAATTTGATTCGAAGTTCCTCAATCAATATGGTGCCGCCCTGATAGATTTCGAAAAGAATACCAATGCTCCGGAACTGTGGTCCAACGGCGGCCTGCTTCACGACAAACTGAACTTTGACGGCGGAAAGAACGACGACGGCAAGGATCCGATGACCGGATTCCTTGAAGCGCTTGGGCACAATCCGAAGGCTTCGACAGAGTTCTTCCAGTCTGACGAGCGCTTTAACTACCTGGTAGGCATCGAGGGTGAGGACGGCCCTGAGCCTCGCATCTGGCCTCTCGACAGCGCGAGTCACGTTCCGGATCCTGATCAAAAGAAAGCTCTTCCAGGCTTTGATTCCCTTGGGCATGCCCTTGAATCGGCTACGACTGGCCACGCGTATGAGGCCGGCCCCTCTGTAGGAACTTCGGTGCATTCTCGAGAGCAGGCCGAGCTCATGCAGAAAATCGTCTCGGGCATGTCTGAGAAGCCCGAGTTGGTTCGGGCTGGCATGGGCGACAGTCTTGGGCGTATCTCGGCAGAGTATATGCCTGATATTCACCGAGCTTTGGACCCCGATAGGGCTAATGGTGAAACTTTGTTTCCCAATAACGGTACAGGTGCAAGTCTTTCGGAGCGAGATGTCACCCGGTTCCTGCATACGGTTGGCCAGGATCCCGGCGGGTATGCCGCTGTAAACCTCGGACAGCATCATTACACAGCCAGCATCATCGACTTTCACGCTCAGCATCCGGATTTGTACGTCAACACGCTCTCGCAGGACCGAAGCGATGCGATGAAGAGCATGGTCGAGAGTATCTCCCGAGACGCTGGTGAGATTGAGGGAATCATCGGCGCGGGCAGGGACTATGCGCTGGAGGAGAAAATCGTTGATGGCGACGGAGAGTTCAACAAGGCTCTGGGGCAGTCCGGTACGTGGGCTGGCAGTCTGGTCGGAATTGGCGTGGGTATTGGCGCCAGCCCTTTCCTTGGCCCGGGTGGAATCGTAGCCGGAGGTCTCCTCGGTACTGCGACCGGAGAAATCATCAACGGAATTGTCGAGGCTGGCGAGAAGAAAGAGGAGCTCGGTGAGCAAGTCTTTCGCAATGGTGCGAGCTGGGAAAGTCTGAAGGAGGATACTGGCTACACTACTAGGCAAGCCATCGACACAACGGTGCTGCGTGGTAGTCCCGATGCTGGGCTCTACAAGACGTCGGCCGCTGCGTCAGTCGAGACAGGGTTTGGCGACGCTCAGTCGGGCATCGACAAGTACTTCTCTGGCGCAGCGTCGAGAATGCCGGAGGACTAGGTGGCGTACACGCATGCGTAATGTGAGGAGATTCCTTACTCCCCAGGTAGCGGTCGCAACTGGTTTGGCCCTTGTTGTCGGCGGCTTCAGCGGTTACATGATCGCAGAGACGATCGGCGACGCCGATTCGAGTCGGTCGGCTCGCCCGTGTTCTGATGTGGTCTCAAATTCGCATGTCAGGGAGGCCATGGGGAGGGTTGTTCGCTCTGGTGAGAGTGTGACTTCGAATTTCTCCGAGAAAAGCTCCTCAGGGAAATATGTTGCCAGATGTACGGTGGCCGTCGATGGTCGTGTCTCGCTCATCGTTGCCGCGAACCTCGAAGACAGCGGGGATGTAGAGCAATGGCTGGACACGCTGGCGCAGAACAAGGATATCGGTGATGAGGAGGATCGCCGACGGTTCGACGTGGGTGAGGAAGGAATCTCTGCGGAAAGTTCAGCCGCTATCTATCTCAAATGCACATCAGCGGACCCAAAGGTGAAGAAGAACTTCAATTTGAGTATCCTGGTGACATCCCTCAGCGGTGGGTCTTCGGCCTCCGAGCGGCGTGTCGATCTGGCGGACATCGCCACCTCTATGGCTAATCATGCCCAGAAGTCCGCTCAGTGCTCTGATCCCGTGAAGATTCCCGACCGGGCTCCGCCGCTCTCGTCGTGACGGCGGAATGCCGTGGGTGACGCAGTAACACTGGTAGCCGCCAATGTTGCCGATCGGTCAGGGAAGGTAATGCCGGAGGCTCGACGATGAGATACCGACCGTCAGTGTTGAGTGCCCTGGTTGTCGTGATGGTGGCTGGGTGTGGCTTCGCGGGGAGCAAGAAAGACAGTGGGGAGAAGTCTCCGGAGCTAAACATGCAGGAAGCCGCGCAGCGAGCCGACGATATCCTTGATCGGACCTTTGGGGCGATCAAGCCTTCGGTGCAGTGGATGCATTTTGAGACCACATCCGATAAATGTACAGTGACTCGCCGTCGTTCGGTGCTGACGGTCATCACCCCTGAGCGGAACGGAGATTTCCTGGGGTTGGTTGATCGGCACTGGAAGGGGCAGGGCTTCGAGTTTGTGGCCGCAAGTCGAGATAGCCTGTCTGCTTTCTATGAGACATCGGACGGGTTCTCCCTCCATGTGATCATTGGCGGGCGGAATCAGGCTCATTTTGAGATCACCACGCCATGCGTCAAGGAATCGAAGGTGTCGCCCTCGACGAGTAAGCCGAGCGGCCCTGAGTACACCGGCCAGGAAATACCGCCTCCCAGCGAGCGCTCGGAATTCTGGTCCGGCAGCTGAGGCGCCCCGCGCCTAGCGGCACGGCCGCAGTACCCAGCCCGCAAAGGCCCGGCTGGCTCGGCTAGGAGGCCGCGTCCGTATCCACGGCGTCTGGTGGGCTGGCGAGTCGGGTGCATCCTCTGCACAGGCCCGGCTCCGGGGCGCGGTAGGCGTGGTCGCAGCGGTCGCAGTTCTGCATTGGGTCAGGGCGGGGCGGTTCCGGGGTGGCGGGGAGTGGTGGGGGCAGCAGCGTTCTGAGGCGGTGGGAGAGCAGTGCCGCCGGGTGGTGGATCGGGCCCGTCGGGAGTGCGGCCGTCAGGGTACGGCGTACTGCCTCCGGCGGGATGTCGAGCGACAGCCAGGCGTCGACCGCTGAGGCGAGGCGATGGGTGTCCCGGGTGGCGAGGATCAAGCGGGGGTCGTCGCGGCGGAGGGACGCCAGGAGGTCGAAGGCGGCTGGGGTCGCCGGGGCCGGCAGGGGGAGTACGGGTGCGGGTTGCGTGGGGTGAGGGCGCTTCCGTGGTGGTGGTGGAGGTGAACTCGGGTTCGTTGCATGGGGGTTGTTGTACGAGACCGTGCGGGTGACGACGCGGCCGGATGGCAGTCGTTCGCGGGTGCGGGTCAGGTAGCCGTGGGTCTCCAGCTCCCTTAGCGCGGCGGCGATGCGGACTTCGCCCTCGGGGAAGCGTTCGGCCAGTGCCTTGATGGAGACCCTCGCGCCCTCGGGCAGCGACTGGATGTGCGCGGCGAGGCCGATGGCCGTCAGGGAGAGCTCGCGGTGCTGGGTGAGGTGGTTTCCGACCACGGTGAAGCGGTCCGGGTGGCGGCGGTTGATGTGCCGGACGCCGGAGGAGGGAACTGCGGACGGCGCACGCGAGGGCGCGTTAAGCTGCTGATCAGCCATGGGGAAGGTTGCTTCTTCCTGATTGGTCAGGCCCTCGCTCGGGATGCCAGTCCCGCCGGGGGCCGTCCATTTTTCTCGGTTGTCGAGCCCGAGCCTGCACCGCGAAGCGGCATATGCGCCAGCCGAGTTGGGATGGATCACCCGTGTGAGTGATGGTCGCGGCGACGGGGGCTGGGGGTGGGTGGGAAGGGTTCTCTCCCCGGGTTCTTGAATCCTTTGATGTCGCGTCGTCCCAGGCAGCGGTTCACCGGGTCGTGGAAACCTCGACCCGGTGAGACGGCCCGCAGGGTGGCTGCTCAGACCACCGGCAGTGGTGTCAGAGTCTTCCCGGTCAGCAGGAGCGGGTGCGGAAGGCAGGGTCGGTGGCGATGCGGGCGTGCATCGTCTTCAGGGCGACGGTGCGGCCGCCGGCTGAGCGGGCGAGGTAGACGGTGCCCATGCCGCCGCTGCCCAGCCGGGCGAGCAGGCGGTACGCGCCGATCTGGACCGGATCGTCATGCGCCAGAGGAGCGAGCACCGCTCAGGTTCCGGGAGACAGGGGGACGCGGAGTTCCGCGGCCAGGACTTCCGCCGACTGGCGGGCCACCGCCGCCACGACCCTGCCCGGCAGCCAGCCAGGGGTCAGCAGCGATCCGGACGAGTCCAGCACCGTCGCCGTCGGGGCTTGCGACGGCGAGGGAATCGCGTGCAGGACCTCGGCCGCTGTGGGGCGGTTCGCCGGGTCGCGGCTCAGGCAGGAGGAGATCAAGGAGCGCAGGGAAGCGGGGAGTTCGGAGCGCTCCGGGACCGTGTGGCCCGTGGAGGCGTATGCGAGGACCGCGCCCAGGCCGTACACGTCGCCCGGCGGGCGGGGTCGGCCGCCCGACGCCTGCTCGGGGGCCAGGCTCCCGGGCTCCAAGCCGGGGAGGCCGGTGCGCTGTTCGCCGTCCGGGGCCGCCGCGCGTACCGCGCCGAAGGACGTCAGGCGCGGGCCGTCTCCCGCCAGGAGCACGGACGCGGGGGCGACGCCCGCGTGCGTGATGCCCGTGGCGTGCGCGCCCGCGAGAGTCTCGGCCAGAGCCGCGCCCAGGCCGCGCACCGTGCGCTCGGGCAGCGGTCCGCCGTGGACGGCCAGCGCCACGGGGAGCGGGAGCGCGGGGAGGTACGGGGAGACGTACCACGGCGCCCCGGACGGCGGCGAGACCTCGGTGACGGGGAGCGCGTAGGGGCTCAGCAGCCGGCGCGCCGCGTCCGCCTCCACCAGGAAGCGGCCGGCGTCGACGCCGTCGAGCGGCGCGGAGATCAGAACCGTACGCTCGCCGTCCGTGCTGCGCGCGACGAACCGGCGCTCGGGTACGGGCGGGAAGCCGGGGCCCGTCGGGTCGAGGCGTGTGATCAGGTAGTACGGGCCGATATGCCGTGGCGCGTCCGGGCCTGAACGTTCCATGTGCGAATCCCCCCTCGACAAGACAACAGCATCAGAGCCTACTCAAGCGGCCGAGGGCGGTCGGCGGACGGTCGCCGGGAGAGCGCCCGGCCCAAGCGGACCCGGACCACCGGGCCTCGGGACCCCTGGACCCCTGGACCGCCGGACCCCGGACCGCCGGACCCCGGCCCAAGCGGACCCAGACCCCTGCCCCAGGGCCCCGGACCCGCCGCCCCCCCCGTACCGACTCAGATCACCGCCAGCGCCGTAATCGACGCCTCCGTCGTCAAGAAGACGCGGTTGCCGTCGGCGGCGAAACCCCGTGGAGGCTTGATCTCGTCGGGGTTGTAGATCGACACCGACCTTCCTCCGCCGATCTCGACGCCCACGACGGACGGCAGGTCGTCGAGGAACCAGGCGAGGCTGCCCTGCTTGATGACGGAGCTCCTGAAGTCGCCGAGCGCCGGCTGTTTCCAGAGCACCTTTCCATCGGACTTCTGGACGCGCTGCGGGTGCCTTCCGCGCATGGCGTACACCCAGTCCTCGTCCACCCTCGGCGTCGACCAGCCTTCGAGGGTGCCCTCGTAGTCGCGGTGAGGCTTGGTCTTCCAGATCTCCTTGCCGTTGGAGAGGCGACGCGCGGTCAGGTTCGTGCCGCCGAGGTAGACCGTGTCGCCGTCCACGGCAGGCGTAATAGCGGACGTCGCCCCCGTGGCGAACTCCCACACCTTGCTGCCGTCCTTCGCTTTCACCGCCGCGACCTTCCCGTTCGCGCCGGTGATCAGCAGCAGGCCCTTCGCCGACAACGCTCGGGGCCGGTCCTCGGTGAGGGCCTCGACGGGGCTGTCGGCCGTCCAGCGGATCTTGGCGTCGGAGCGGCCGATGCTGCGCAGGCGGCCGTCCTTCGTGGCGACGTACACGGCTTCGTCGTCCGCTGCCAGGACGGAGGCCGCCTCGGCGGGGGCCGTCCACTTGCGCTCGCCGGTGGAGGCGACGAAGGTGACCAGCTTGCCTCCCGGGCCCACGGCGGCGATGAGCTGGTCGGTCACGGAGACGTAGCCCCCTGAGAGCACCACCTCGGGCGCCGCCCAGCGCTGCTTTCCGTCGACGACGCTGTGAGCTGCGATTCCGCCGTTGCGGGCGCCGAACACGATGACGTCGCGTACGACCTTGGGCGGCGGGGTCTCCGCGGAGTTCACGGCCAGCGGGCCCCACAGCGGCTTGAGCTTCCCGGACGCGTCGAACGCACCGACCTTCGCCTTCGGGGTCGGCACCGCCTTCGGGATGTCGAAGGGACCGGGCGCGGCCGCCTTGTCGTCCGCCTTGCTCGAGCCGTCTGAGCCGTCGCGCGTCAGCCACCACGCGCCCGCGCCGCCGCCCGCCGCCAGCACGGTCCCGCCCGCGGCGAGGGTGGTCAGAAGGCGGCGGCGGGAGACGGAGACTCCCGAAGCGGTGGTCGTGCCCGGGTTCGTGCTGGCGTTCGCGCTCGCGCCGGTCTGCGTGGTGAGCTCGCGTACGCCCGTCTCGCGCGCCTTGATGTCGTCGGCCAGCGGGCCGCGCCGCCAGACGCGTTCCGCGCCTTTCGGGGGAGCGAAGGCCGCTCCGATCTGGGTGGGCGTGGGGCGGTGGGCGGCGTCTTTGGCGAGGCAGGGGGCGATGAGCGTCTGGAGGGCGGGGGGTACGTGTGTCAGGTCGGGTTGGCCGTGGACGACTTCGTACTGGACGCCTGCGATGTGGTCGGCGTTGTAGGCGCGGTGGCCGCTGGCGGCGTAGGCGAGGACGGCGCCGAGGGAGAAGACGTCGGCGGGTGGTCCGACGCGTTGGCCGAGGATCTGTTCGGGGGCGCCGTAGCCGGGGGTGACGGGGATCTGGCCGGTGGTGGTGAGGGTGAGGCCGTGTTCGGGGCGGGCGATGCCGAAGTCGATGATGCGGGGCCCGGCTGAGGTGAGGACGATGTTCGACGGCTTGAGGTCGCGGTGGACGAGACCTGCGGCGTGGATGTCGTGGAGGGTTTGGGCGAGAGCGTTGGCCAGGGCTCGTACGGTGGGGTCGTCCATCGGCCCGTACGTGTCGACAGCCTGGTCGAGGGTGGGGCCGGCGAGGAACTCGGCGGCGATCCAGGGCCGTCCGCCTTCGGTCTGGGCGCCGTAGACCTGGGCTACGCCTTTGCTGGTGACGGCTTGTGCCATCTGTGCCTCGCGGACGAAGCGCTGGGCGAGGTGCTGGTCGTGGGCGAGTTCGGGGCGGAGCACCTTGACCGCGGCGGTGCGTCCGGTGTTGTCCTGGCCGAAGTAGACCTTGCCCATGCCGCCTTCGCCGAGGACGCCGTGCAGGCGGTACGGGCCGAGACGGAGCGGGTCACCGGTGCCGAGCGGAATCATGAGGGCGACAGACTTTCTGTGGACGGGCTGGACGGGCTGGACGGGCTGGATGGACTGGGCTTGCTGCGCGGAGTGGGCGAACTAGGCGGACTGGGCTTGCTGGGCGGACTGTGTCCGGTGCGGAGGCGAAGCGCGGGCCTCACCCCAGCGGGAAGGCGCTGAGGAACTCGCCGCCCCTGGCGATCAGGACCTGAGCACGTTCATGGGCGAGGAAGCGAGTGCCGCTCGTCTTGTACTCGAAGGTCGACTTGCGGGTTTCGAGGGAGAACCCACGCAGGGTGAACTCGCCCTTGGTGTAGAGGTACTGCGTGCCGACGACCGGCCGATCGGTGATGTCCTCCGCCACGCCGGTCCCGTGGCCGTCCAGCCACGCGATGTCGCCGCTCGCCACATCGAGGCCGATGACGCTGACCCGCTCGTCCACCGCGTACACGACACCGTTCGCGAGAGTCGGCGGTCCGTAGACCTCCGAGCCGTTCGCCTGGCGACGCCAGGCCTCGCTGCCGTCGCTGAGCCGCAGAGCGCGCAGGGAGCCCAGCCCGAGGAAGACGTGCTTGTCGTCCGTCGTGAGCAGCCCGCGCGTCGCGTCGGGCTCGGCGTCGGTCGGCTTGTCCCACAGGGCCTTGCCCGACTGCGTGTCGCGTACGACGACGCTGGCCTTGCCCTTGTCGTCCTCCTGGAGCAGAACGAGCTTGTCGCCGACGACCCGGCCGGCGAGATAGTGCAGCCGCAACGATCCCTCGGGGCGGGCCGGGAGGGGCTGTCTCCACAGCTCCTTGCCGGTGCTCGTGTCCACAGCCGCCAGGAACCATTTCTGACCGCTCTGGATGCCGTCCTTGTCGTCCGCGCCCTGGCCGGCGGCCAGATAGACGACGCCGACGGAGGCGCAGACCAACTGGTTCTCCAGGATGGCCCCGTTGAAGTCCTTCAGCGCCGCTGAGCGCTGCTTCAGCTTGCCGGTGGCGAGGTCGACGGTCTCGACGTGGAGCGGGCTCTCGTTCGCGTCGGAGTCCTCCGGCCGGCCGACGCGGTAGATCTGCTCGCCGTCGGTGGCGACGTGCCAGCTGCGCTCGCCTGCGTCGGTCGTCCACAGCGCCTTTCCGGTCTTGGGGTCGACCGCGGCCAGTCCGCTGCCCACGACCAGGGCGAGCAGATCGCCGACCGGGAACGGTATGGACTCCGCCGCGCGTCCGAGGCCCTCGGGCGGGCTGGTGACCTTGACCTGCCAGAGGTAGTCCTCGCCCGGGCTCTTCGAGACGGGAGCGGAGATGTCGGGGGCCTTCGAGCCGCCTCCACCCGCGTTCCGCAGGCCGAACCACCACCAGGCGCCTGCTCCCGCGGCGCCCACGCCCAGGACGGAGCCGCCGCCGATGGCGAGGAGCTTCCGGCGGGAGAGGACGGAGGGCTCCGGTGCGCCCGCGCCCGCGTCCCCGCCCGCGCCCGTGTCTCCGCCCGCGGTGTGCGTCTCCTCGCCGGGCGGGGCCGGGAGGCGGTACGGCTGGTGCTTCCAGACGTCTGCTGCCCGGCGGGAGATGTCGCCGAGGAGCCCGTCGGGGAGGTGGTCGGCGAACTGGCCTTGGCCGTCGTGGAGGTGGGCGGCGAGTTCTGTGGTGGTGGGGCGTTGGGTGGGGTCTTTGGAGAGGCAGCGGGTCAGGAGAGGGAGGAGGGTCTCGGGTACGTCGGTGAGGTCGGGGTCGGCGTAGCGGACGCGGTAGAGGAGGTCGGCTGGTTGTCCGGTGCCGAAGGGGCCGTGTCCGGTGGCGGCGAAGACGAGTACGCCGGCGAGGGCGAAGACGTCTCCTGCGGGGGTGTGTTCTTGGCCGGTGGCTTGTTCGGGGGACATGAAGGCGGGGGTGCCGGCGGCTGCTCCGGTGCTGGTGAGGCGGTCGTCTCCGGCGGCGCGGGCGATGCCGAAGTCGATGATCTTCGGGCCGTAGGCGGTGACCATCACGTTCGACGGCTTGAGGTCGCGGTGGACGACGTCGGAGGAGTGCAGCTGTGCGAGTGCTCCGGCGAGGGCTGCGCCGAGGGCGCGGATTGTGGTCTCGGGGAGGGGGCCGCTGAGGGCGACGGCGTCGTCGAGGGGCGGGCCGAGGACGTAGTCGGTGGCCAGCCATGGTGTGTCGGCGAGGGGGTCGGCGTCGACGACGGTGGCGCCGTGGTGGCCGCCGATGATGCGGGCGGCGTCGGTCTCGAGGCGGAAGCGGGTGCGGAAGGCAGGGTCGGTGGCGATGCGGGCGTGCATCGTCTTCAGGGCGACCGTGCGGCCGCCGCCGGAGCGGGCGAGGTAGACGGTGCCCATGCCGCCGCTGCCCAGCCGGGCGAGCAGACGGTACGCGCCGATCTGGACCGGATCGTCATGCGTCAGAGGAGAGAGCACCGGTCAGATCCCAGACCGTCGGCGCTGCGCCCGGGCACACCGCGGCCGGGCTATGTGTCGTTCCCCCATGAATGAACTCCCTCGTGTCCCAGTAGCACCAGGAGCTTACTCAGCAGCCCCAGGGGCGGCGCACTCCCGTAGCGCTGACCGAGGCCGACGGAGGCCGTTAGGAATTTGCAAGTGTTCCGTCTTGCATATGCGTTCTTGACGGATCCCGTTCGTACCGTGACCGCGGCCAGAAGGATCAAGGTCGTGGAACGGGGAGTGGAGCGTATGTCGTTCGATCAGGACTGGGCCGCATTAAGAGCGGACTCCGCGACGCGGATCAACAGTGCCGGACCCGCCGCCGCTACGGCCGTGAAGCCTGATCTGAACACGGGCTCCGTCGGGATGGGCGTCGCGGCCATGGCCTTGGAGACGACCCTTCTGCCGGGCACGAAGAGGGCCGGCGGGGCCGCTGACGACGCGACGAGCGGGACGGTGCGCGAGTTCACGGGGTGGGCGACCGGAAGCGGGCTCAAGGACGCCCACGAAGAGTGGGAAGCGCAGGTCAAGGCCCTGGAGGGTCGGCTCGCGAACGACAAGAGCGCGTTGCAGGGGTCCGCCAGGGACTTCGGCAACTACAACCATGAGCTGACCGCCACGTGGGCGACGCTGATACCGCAGCGCCCGGGCGAACAGTAGGCGGCGGGGGATCATGCTGACATACCAGGACGTCATGACCGTCAGGGTGGACGCGCTGGGCACGGCGTCCGCCGCATGGGACGGCATGGCCAAGGGCTTCGACCAGCTCGAAGACCTCTACGCCTCCACCGTGCAGAGCGCCGCCTTCGAGGACGGCTGGTCCGGTCTGAGCGCTGCCGCCGCGGCGGCGCAGTTCGCCGCGACGCGGTCGCAGTTCGCAGGTGCGCAGGTGGAGGCGCGGGCGATCGCCTCGTTGCTCAGGGACGCTCACGCCCAGTTCGTGACGCTGGTCGGCGATGTGAAGAGGCTGGTCGCCGCCGCGAAGCAGGACCATATGACGGTGGACCTCGACGGGAAGGCGACGTTCAACGTCAGCGTGCTGGACAGCGGCAGGAAGGACACCGGCTACGAGAAGGCCGTCAACGACGGGAAGGCCGCGGAGGCCGAGTGGACGCGCCAGATCAAGAACGCCGTCCAGGCCGTCGACGACGCCGACCAAGGCGTCCAGCTGGCGCTGCGCGAGGCCGCGGGCGTCAAGAGCTTCTTCGAGCGGGCCCTGTACCCGTTCGACACACACGACTTCAACGACCGGGCCGTCGGAGACATCGAGGTGTACGAGGCTCGGGAGGCGAAGTACTACGCGGACCGCATGCTCGACGGGGACAAGCTGACCGCCGCGGAGCGAGCCGAGTGGGTGCGGCTCAACAGGGACAACGCGGACGACAAGGGGTACAGCCAGACGTTCCTCAACTCCCTCGGGCCTGACGGCACGCTGAAGCTGAGCAACAGGCTCAACGACCTGGCGTACAGCGACGACGTCCAGAACAAGAAGGACTATCTGGCGCTGGAGCGGGGGCTCGCCAACACCGTGGCCGGGGGCACCCGCGTACCGGAGTTCAAGGACGCGAACGGCAAGAAGCTGGCTTTCGGGTCACAGGGGTACCAGGCGGCGTACGCGCAGTGGTCGAAGAGCCCGGACGCGCAGTTCTACAACAGGTGGCGCGAGGGAATACAGAACGTCGGCCTCGACAAGTACGAGATGGACGTCGCCGGCGACAAGGTCAACACCATCGCCAAGGGCCACGACCAGGAAGTACGCGGATATCAGAGCCTGTTGACGCTCATGCAGCACGGCGAGGGGTATTCGCCGCAGGTCATGGCCGACCTCACCGACGACATGATCGCGGCGGAGAAGAAGGACAAGGACGTCTGGGATCTGCACGGGGAGTTCAGCGGCAAGAACGACGGCTGGTTCGCCAACGATCCCGTCGACGGCGCCCTGAAGATCATGGGCCGCGATCCCGAGACGGCCACCGGCTACCTCGACCCGGGCGCGGGCGGCAAGGACGCCGAGAACCGGGGGAACGACCGGCTGCACTATCTGCTGGACGAGCGGGACTGGGACCTGACCAACACCACGAACTGGCGCGGAAACGTCGAGACGACGGGCAACGACGCCGAGGATTCGGACAGCCGGTCGGGACTGGGCGAGGCCATCGCCGCCGCCTCGACGGGGACGGCGACGGGCGACACGCACACACAGAGCGACGGAATGCACACCCCGGAGCAGGCCCGCGTCATGCAGGACTCCATGGCGATCCTCGACCAGGGCGCGAATGGAGACAGCATCCACAAGAACCTTCAGGACTCGATGGCCCGGGCCTTGACGGACTACGCGCCCGACTCGCACAGCATTCTCACCGAGGACCCGAACTTCGCGTACAACGAGGGCGGCGACGTGCGCTCCGACAAGGACGGCGGGCACATCAACGTGGCGAAGGACACCCTCACCAGGATGCTCCGCGGCGTCTCGGACTCGCCGGAGAACTTCGCCATGCTCTACGAAGCCGAACGGGCGCAGGCGGCACAGGGTCTGGGCGCGGCCGACGCGAGCCCGGGACTCGGCACGGAGAACTGGGACAACCCCGCTCGCCGTGCAGGCATCGGCATGGGTGCCTTCAACGCCATCGGCACCGATGTCATTCTCGACGACCGGGACGCCAGAAAGGGCTGGATCGACGACGTGGCCAAGTACACCTACCACGGAGGCGGCGCGCCTCTCTCGCTCATTCCCGGAGTCGGCGACGCGGCACAGCGGATGCTGGACGCCGCGACGTACGAATGGTCGAAGGACGTGAAGGCCGAGGCGGACCAGTTCGCCAAGGAGAAGGCGTCCAAGGACCTCGGCGCGAAGAGCCAGGGAGCCCACGATCTGATCAACCAGTGGGCCACGGAACGGCAGATGAACTACAGGACCGACCCCGTCATCACCAACATGAGGGATGAGTCGTCCCAGTCCTACATCGTCTCCCGTACGTCGGCGCTCGCGGCGCTGGGCAGGGACTGAGGCATGGGCGGCATGCGACTCCGGCGGCGCGGGGCGATCGTCTCCGCGGCGGTGCTGGCAGGGCTCCTGGTCGTGGGCGGCTCAGTCGCCTACGGCACCGGCGCCTACGACGACTGGCAGGACGCCCGCTCCTTCTCCTCCGCGTGCGACGGGATCGTGGACCACACGCTGGCGAAGGACCTGCTGGGCGCGGAGCGGCTGCGGGGCAAGGGGGCGGACGGCATGGACTGCTCGGCCTTCGAGCCCGGCGACGGCAAGGGGTCCATGAGCATCCGTGTGCAGCGGGGCGGGCAGGGCGGGGACTCCGCGCGCTTGCTCTGGCGGCTGGCGCGGGCGAACTCCCATCAGGGCGGCGAGGTCATGGCTCCGGTGGGCGGAGGCTGGCCCGCCGTGATCAGCATCCGCGGGCCTCTCGCGTACGCGGGAGGGTATCTGCCGTGCGGCGACGGCGAGGGCGACGACCTGATCGTGAGGGTCGTCGCCCACCCGGGCCCGTCCGCGCCGTCTCTGGACGACCGAGCCCAGCGGGCGCGGCTGGCGCGCGTCGCGACCGGGGCCCTGGCGAAGGCGGCGGGGAAGGAGGGATGCGAGGCGCCGGACGCGAAGGACGTCGGCCAGGTCCCCGACGACTCGTTCAAGAGCCTCACGCCGGAGGCGAAGACGACCGGCACCTGCCGGGGGACGGGATCGGGCGGGTATGAGTCCGCGGCGGACGGCGCGGCGCCGATCGAGGACTGCCTGCTGGCCGACGCGCAGGGGAGGAAGCTGTTCAGGCTGGCCGCCTACTACGGGCCGTACGTGAAGAGCGCTCGTCGTGACACCATCCGGGGGAAGACCTTCCGCGGAGCCTCCGGCGGGTCGCAGGGCGTGTACTGGACGACGGCCGCCTGCAAGTCCGGCCCTGCCCTCTACGCGATCGAAACGCTCTACGACGGCGACCGGTTCGCCGCCGCGGCGCCTGAGCTGGAACTGCCGGCACTGAAGGCGTTCGCGGCGCAGTCCGCGCAGCGGCATGGGTGCGGGGCCGTGGCTCCCGTCGGGGCGAGATAGGGGCCCGCGGTCGGTTCGAGGTCGCGACGAAGGGCGGCGCCCCTGGTGGGGTGCCGCCCTTGTCGCTTCGCCTGGTCAGGGCTGAGCGGAGGCCGTGACCGGATTCGAACCGGCGTAACCCGCTTTGCAGGCGAGTCCCTCAACCACTCGGGCACACGGCCGTGTACTCCAGTGCTTCGACCGTAGGGTCGCCGGGAGCGTGGCTCAAGGGAGTCGGGCCGGACGCAACGCGACTGCCATACGCCGTTCATAGGTCGTAGGACCAAGGGACCAAGCACGCCCCGCCCAATGACAGGGGCCAAATCGGCCCACGCCTCTTACCGTTGGGCTCATGACCGCCCTCGAAACCTCGTCTGACGCCGAGGTCACGCCGCCTCCGTCCATATCCTCCGACCGCCCGGGCGGCGCCGCGGGCGGGGTGCTCGGCGCGGCGCATCGCGCGCTCAGCGTGGGCATGGTCTCCGTCGTGCTGCTGACCGCCTTCGAGTCCACGGCCGTCGGCACCGCGATGCCCGTCGCCGCACGCGAGTTGAACGGCGTGTCCCTGTACGCCTTCGCCTTCTCCGCGTACTTCACCACCAGCCTCTTCGCGATGGTCCTCTCCGGGCAGTGGGCCGACCGCAGCGGGCCGCTGCGGCCGCTCGCCGTCGGGATCGCCGCCTTCGGGGCCGGGCTGCTGCTGTCGGGGACGGCCGGCACGATGTGGCTGTTCATCGTGGGGCGCGCACTCCAGGGGCTGGGCGGCGGGCTGGAGATCGTCGCGTTGTACGTGGTCGTCAGCCGCGCCTACCCGGAGCGGCTGCGGCCCGCCATCATGGCGGCGTTCGCCGCGAGCTGGGTCATTCCTTCCGTCGTCGGGCCGCTCGTCGCCGGGACCGTGACCGAACACCTCGGCTGGCGTTGGGTGTTCGTCGGCATCCCCGTCCTCGTCGTCGCCCCGCTCGCCCTCGCGCTGCCCGCGATACGCCGCATGGCGTCCGGGCCCGCCGACCCGACCGCGCCGCCGCAGCCCTTCGACCGGCGGCGGATCCGCCTCGCGCTCGGGATCTCGCTGGGGGCGGGACTGCTGCAGTACGCGGGCCAGGACCTGCGCTGGCTCTCCCTGGTCCCGGCGGTCGCGGGCGCCGCGCTGCTGGCGCCGGCCGTGCGCGGGCTGCTGCCGCGCGGCACCTACCGCGCCGCGCGCGGGCTGCCCTCCGTCGTCCTGCTGCGGGGCATCTCGGCGGGAGCCTTCATCTCGGCGGAGTCGTTCGTGCCGCTCATGCTGGTCGCCGAGCGGGGGCTGTCGCCGACGATGGCCGGCCTCTCGCTGGCGGTGGGCGGGGCGACTTGGGCGCTCGGGTCGTATGTGCAGGCCCGGCCGCGGCTGGAGCCGTACCGGGAGCAGATGATGGTGCTCGGCATGATCATGGTCGCGGCGGCCATCGCCACCGCCCCGACCGTGCTGATCTCGCCGGCCGTGCCGGTGTGGATCGTCGGGGTTGCCTGGGGCGTCGGGTGCTTCGGCATGGGCATGGTCATCGCCTCCACGAGCGTGCTGCTGCTGAAGCTCTCCGCTCCCGAGGAGGTGGGCTCGAACTCCGCGGCCCTTCAGATGTCCGACGGCCTCTCGAACGTCATGCTGCTCGCGGCGGGCGGAGCGGCGTTCGCCGCGCTGGGCGGCGGAGCGGTGGGACACGGTTCGCCGGGGGCGGGCATGGACGCGTCGCATCCGGCGGCGTTCGCGGCGGTCTTCCTGCCGATGGCGGCGGTGGCGCTGGTGGGGGCGTGGGTGGGGACGCGGCTGCGGGGCGAGGAGAAGGCCGGATAGCGGGTCGGGGGAGTTGGGGGAGGGGCGGGAGGGGCTGGGGGAGCGACTGGGGGGAGGGACGGGCCCCCAGGGGGCTTGGGGAGGGGCGGGCTCAGGGTTGGGGGAGGTACGGGCCAGGGGCCGTGCAGGGCCTGGCGACGCGCGCGAGACCGACGTACCCCAGCGTCGTCAGCCCCTCGTACGGCCCGCGGTGTGAGGTGGGTCCCACCCGCCCCCGCCCGGTCTCGTCCACCCCGAGAACCCGCGGTCCCACCGGTAGGGTGGCCCGGTTGTCGTATATCCCCGAGAGCCCCTGAACCGGAGACCGTGAGTACTACTACCGCCTCCCACCACCTCTCACCCGCCTTCCCCGGGCGTGCCCCCTGGGGTACCGCCAACAAGCTGCGTGCCTGGCAGCAAGGCGCCATGGAGCGGTATCTCAGCGAGCAGCCGCGCGACTTCCTCGCCGTCGCCACCCCCGGCGCCGGCAAGACGACCTTCGCCCTCACCCTCGCCTCCTGGCTGCTGCACCACCACGTCGTGCAGCAGGTGACCGTGGTCGCCCCGACCGAGCACCTGAAGAAGCAGTGGGCCGCGGCGGCCGCGCGGATAGGGATCAAGCTCGATCCCGAGTACAGCGCCGGGCCGCTCAGCAAGGAGTACCACGGGGTCGCGGTGACGTACGCGGGAGTCGGCGTACGGCCGATGCTGCACCGCAACCGCTGCGAGCAGCGCAAGACCCTCGTCATCCTCGACGAGATCCACCACGCCGGCGACTCGAAGTCCTGGGGCGAGGCGTGCCAGGAGGCGTTCGACCCGGCGACCCGCCGGCTCGCGCTGACCGGCACGCCCTTCCGGTCCGACACCAATCCCATCCCCTTCGTGCAGTACGAGGAGGGGAACGACGGGATCCGTCGGTCGTCCGCGGACTACACGTACGGATACGGCAACGCCCTCGGCGACGGCGTCGTCCGGCCGGTCATCTTCCTGAGCTACAGCGGCAACATGCGCTGGCGCACCAAGGCCGGCGACGAGATCGCCGCCCGCCTCGGCGAGCCGATGACCAAGGACGCGATCTCCCAGGCCTGGCGCACCGCGCTCGACCCCCGCGGCGACTGGATGCCCAACGTGCTGCGCGCCGCCGACAAGCGGCTGACGGAAGTCCGCAAGGGCATCCCGGACGCGGGCGGTCTGGTCATCGCCTCCGACCAGGACTCGGCCCGCGCGTACGCCAAGCTGATCCGTGAGATCACCGGGACCAAGGCCACCCTCGTCCTCTCCGACGAAGCCGCCGCCTCGAAGCGGATCGAGGAGTTCAGCGAGAACGAGGACCGCTGGATGGTCGCGGTCCGCATGGTGTCCGAGGGCGTCGACGTGCCGCGCCTCGCGGTGGGCGTGTACGCCACGACCATCTCGACCCCGCTCTTCTTCGCGCAGGCCGTGGGACGTTTCGTACGGTCCCGTCGGCGCGGCGAGACCGCGTCCGTCTTCCTTCCGACGATCCCCAACCTCCTCGGCTTCGCCAACGAGATGGAGGTCGAGCGCGACCATGTGCTCGACAAGCCGAAGAAGGACGGGGAGGAAGACCCGTACGCCGAGTCCGAGAAGGAGATGGCGGAGGCCGAGAAGCAGCAGGACGAGGACACCGGGGAGCAGGACGCGCTCCCCTTCGAGGCCCTCGAGTCCGACGCGGTCTTCGACCGGGTGCTCTACGACGGCGCCGAGTTCGGCATGCAGGCGCACCCGGGGAGCGAGGAGGAGCAGGACTACCTGGGGATCCCGGGACTGCTCGAGCCCGACCAGGTGCAGCTGCTGCTCCAGAAGCGGCAGGCCCGGCAGATCGCGCACAGCCGCAAGAGGCCGGACGAGGAGGCGGACCTGCTGGAGCTGCCCGCCGAGCGGCGGCCGGTCGTCTCGCACAAGGAGCTGCTGGAGCTGCGGAAGCAGCTGAACACGATGGTCGGCGCGTACGTCCACCAGAGCGGCAAGCCGCACGGCGTCGTCCACACCGAGCTGCGGCGGGTGTGCGGGGGGCCGCCGAGCGCGGAGGCGACGGCGGGGCAGATCCGGGAGCGGATCAAGAAGGTGCAGGAGTGGGCGACGCGGATGCGGTGAGGGCGGTGCTGCGGATGCGGTGAGGGGGGCGCGGCGGGGGGTGACAGCGGTGTCGCTGGTCTCCGCGCTGTCGGCGGTGTCGCGTTCGCCTGTGTCTGGCTAGCTCTCCGGCGCTGCCGTGGCATTGGTCTGAGTCGAAGACGCTTGCGTCGTCGCGTGCGCCGTAGACGTACCTCGTGAACGGGGATCAACCGGCGCCGTGCCGGGCCGCAGCGCCCGGATTCTGGACGAGGGCTTCCGCTGAGCGGAGCCGGTCGCTACTGTCCCCGCAATGCAAACGCCCCGTGGCAGCGCCGCCGCGGAGCGCAGCCGGTGTGCCATGGCCTGCCGGCGGCCTCTGGGTGCGTCGCCGATGGGACCGGTGTCGCGTTCGCCCGTCCGAGGACCGCCGTCACTTCCTCCGAAGGAGAGGGCGTCGTGACCGCGGAGACCTCCCAGACGCTCGACCGGGGACTGCGTGTCCTCAAGCTGCTCGCCGACACCGACCACGGGCTGACCGTCACCGAGTTGTCCAACAAACTCGGCGTCAACCGCACGGTCGTCTACCGACTGCTCGCCACCCTCGAGCAGCACGCCCTCGTCCGCCGGGACCTGGGCGGCCGAGCCCGGGTGGGGCTCGGCGTACTACGCCTCGGGCGTCAGGTGCACCCGCTCGTGCGGGAGGCCGCGATGCCCGCGTTGCGCTCGCTCGCCGAGGACATAGGCGCCACCGCCCACCTCACGCTCGTCGACGGAGCGGAGGCCCTCGCGGTCGCCGTCGTCGAGCCGACGTGGACGGACTACCACGTCGCGTACCGCGCCGGCTTCCGCCACCCGCTGGACCGGGGCGCGGCCGGCAAGGCCATCCTCGCCGCCCGCCAGAGCAAGTCGAACGAGCCCGGCTACACGCTGACGCACGGCGAGCTGGAGGCGGGAGCGAGCGGCGCGGCGGCGGCGCTGGTGGGGGTGACGGGGATAGAGGGGAGCGTGGGCGTGGTGATGCTCGCGGACTCGGTCCCGGAGAGGGTGGGCCCGAGGGTGATGGACGCGGCGAGAGAGGTCGCGGACGCGCTGAGATAGAGCGGGGTCTCGTGGTGCGGGGGCGTGTCGGTGACGGGCCCTCGTGGTGCGGGGGTTCCCGTGGCGCGGGGTCGTGTCGGTGACGGGTTCTCGTGGCCCGAGGTCGTGTCCGTGACGGGCTCCCGTGGCGCGGGGGTTCTCGTGGCGCGGGTCCGGGTGCCGCTCCGGGGCTCGTGTTCTGGACTGCTTTCCTCAGCGCGCTTCGCGCGACCTGCGCCGCTTTACGTCCAGAACACGACCCCTGCGCGTCCCCCTGCCTGCCACGGCCCCCGCCCCCGTGGCCCGGGTCCGGGTGTCGCTACAACGCGACCCCTGCTCGCCACAGCCCCCGCCCCCGTGGCCGGGTGTCGGTACAGCACGACCCCTGCGCGTCCCCCTGCCTGCCGCAGCCCCCGCCCCCGTGGCCCGGGTGTCGGTACGGCACGGCCCCTGCCTGCCACAGCCCCCGCTCCCGTGGGCCCGTCCCGGACGGGAACGTTAGATTGACACCGTGCTCTCCCGTCTCACGCGCCCCCGCGCCCTCGCCCTCTGCGCCCTCCCCGTCGTCGGCCTCCTCGTCGTCGCCGGGCTCGCGCCGCTGCCGTACGCCCTGGCGCAGCCCGGCAGCACCGCCAATGTGCTGGGCGACGTCAAGGGCGACCCGGTGATCACCATCTCCGGCGCGCCGACCCGTGAGACCAAGGGCCAGCTGCGGATGACGACCATCGTGGCGACCGGGCCGTCCGCCGACGTGGATCTCGGCGACGTCGTCGACGCGTGGTTCCGCACCGACCGCGCGGTCCTGCCGCGCGACACCGTTTATCCGCCCGGCAAGTCCGACGACGAGGTCGCCGAGCGCAACCTCCAGGACATGGAGAAGTCCCAGGACTCCGCCACCACCGCCGCGCTCTCCTATCTGGGCGAGGACCCCAAGAAGGTGAAGGTCAGCCTCCACCTCGCCGACATCGGCGGGCCCAGCGCCGGGCTGCTCTTCTCGCTCGGCATCGTCGACAAGCTCGACGGCGACGGCGCCGGCGGCGATCTCACCGGCGGACGCAATATCGCCGGTACGGGAACGATCACCGCCGACGGCGAGGTCGGAGCCGTCGGCGGCGTCTCGCTGAAGACGCAGGCCGCCGCGCGCGACGGCTCGACCGTGTTCCTGGTGCCGAAGGGGGAGTGCTCCGACGCTCAGGCCGAGCTTCCCCAGGGCATGCAGCTGATCCCCGTCACCACGCTCAAGGGCGCGGTGGACTCGCTGCGGGCTCTGGAGAAGGGCGGGAAGGTGCCGAGCTGCTGACGAGGGGCGCTGGCGCGTCCAGGTCGCGCCAGGACGGGAACACCGCCGGGCCCAGCGTCCCCGCCAGGTAGAGCCCGCCGAAGGCGAGCAGCGCGGTCGTCAGGCCGGTCTGCTCGATGAGGAAGCCCGCCGCCAGACCGCCCAGCGGGGTGGTGACCAGGACGACCGCCGTGGACACGCCGGCGACGCGGCTGCGCAGGTCCTCGGGGACGCGTTCGTACATCACGGTGGTGAGGATCGGGTTCAGCATTCCGGCCCCCAGACCGCCCACCGCCATCGTGACCGCGAGCGGCGCCGTGCCGTCCGTCAGCGCCGCGACGGCGAACTTGGGCATCCCGCAGAGCAGGAACGCGACCGTGAACAGCCCCCGGCGGGGGAAGCGGTGCCCGATCGCCCCGTAGGCCAGCGCACCCAGCAGCGCGCAGCCGCCGAAGACCGCGACCAGCAGGCCGAGCCGGCTCGCCCCGCCCAGCTCCTCCTTGGCGTGCACGGGCAGCAGCACCGAACTCCAGCCCTGGTCCAGGCCGTTGGTGAGCAGGACCAGCAGCATGACCGCCAGCAGCAGGCGGGTGCGCAGGAGGAAGACGAAGCCCTCGCGCAGATCGGTCCGGTACGCGGCGAGGGTGATGGGCGCCGACGGCTTGGGGTCGGCCGCGCTCAGCCTCCGTACGCCGACGAAGACCAGCAGCGCCGAGCCGCCGAACGTCGCCGCGTCCAGCAGCAGTACGGTCTCCGCGCCGACGAACGCGATCAGCAGGCCCGCGAGCGCCGCCCCCGCCATGCGCGCCCCGCGCGAGACCGCGTCGAACAGGCTCGCCGCCCGGGACAGGCTCGTGCCGGCGGCGGTCGCGAGGTCGGGGATGAGGACGTAGCGCGCGGTCTCGCCCGGTGCGTGGAAGAGGCCGGTGACTCCCATCAGCGCGCAGAGCATCCAGAACTCCAGCGCCCCCGCGCGCTGGAGCAGCGGAATCGTGGCGAGGGCGAGCGCGCAGACGAGGTCGGAGGCGATGGAGACCCGGCGGCGGCCGAGGCGGTCGATGACCGGGCCGCCGGTCAGCGCGGAGACGACGACGGGCAGGGTCGCGCAGAAGGCGACTAAGCCCGCCTTGGCGGCGCTGCCCGTGGTCTCCAGCGCGAACCACGGGACGCCGATGTGGGTGAGCGAGTTGCCGGTGATCGAGACGGCGTTGGCCGTCAGCACGGCGGCCAGGGGAGCGCGCCGCCGCTCCGCGCTCATATCGCGAGGACGGTACGCGCGGGCTGCTTCTGCTGCTGCACGAGGTGCAGGCCCAACTCGACCATCTTCCAGCCGAGTTGAGTGCGGAGGCTGTCGGTGGGCGGGCTGGTGGGCGCGACGGCGGAGCGTTCCGCGTCGGCCTGGAGCTCGGCGGAGCGTGCCGCGTGGAGGCTGAGGTGTATGTCGGCGTGCATGTCCGTTGGATCCCCTCGGTCAGGTGGTGGAGCGCGGGAAGGAGTGCAGATGCAGGCGGACCTGGGCCGCGCTCTCGGCGTCCGCGGGCCCCGCAGCCCGGTAGCCCTCGATCAGCTCATGGAGCTTCTCGTTCAGCTCGTGTGCCTGCTCGGGCGTCAGTCGCAGGGTGAAGTCGCTCAGGTCCGAGCTTCGGCGCCACTCCTCAGACCATTCGTGTGCGGTGCCGAGCCAGGTCCCCACCTCCTGCGTGTGGTGGGTCGCGATCTCGTGCAGGAAGAGGTCCACGGCGCCGCGCACCGCCGGATCGGGGTCGTTGTACAGCGAATCGTCGAAGGTCGTGCCCTCCGCGGCCGCCTTCCACCAGCGCTCCCGGCCCTTGCCGCGCTCGGGGTCGTCCTCGACGAAGCCGTGGGCGGCGAGCTGGCGCAGGTGGTAACTGGTCGCCCCGCTGGACTCGCCCAGCTTGTCGGCCAGTTGGGAGGCGGTGGACGGTCCGTCGTGCCGGAGCGTGATGAGCAGACGTATCCGGAGGGGGTGGGCGAGGCCGCGCAGGGAGCGCGGGTCGAGCGGGCGGAAGTTCTTGTGTGCTTCGTGCTCGGCCATGATGCAAAGGTAGGCTTGCAAAGATTGCTTTGCAACGCTTTTTTGCAATGAGTTCTTTGCAAGTCGGAGTCCCTCAGGCGTCTTGGTCCTCCGCCGCCTGCTCCACCAGCGGGATGATCCGCAGGGGGACCGGGTTCTCCATGACGATCGCCGTGGAGGCTCGCACGATGCCCTCGAAGCCGACGACGCGGTCGATCACCCGCTGGAGGTCGGCGTTGGAGCGGGCGACGAGCCGGCAGAGCATGTCGCCGTGGCCGGTGGTGGTGTGCAGCTCCAGCACCTCGGGGACCGTGGCCAGATGGGCGCGTACGTCCGCGCCCTGACCCTGCTTGATCTCCAGCGTCGCGAACGCCGTGACGGGGTAGCCGAGCGCCGCCGGGTCGACGTCTGGACCGAAGCCGCGGATGACGCCGTTCGACTGAAGGCGGTCCAGCCGCGCCTGGACCGTGCCGCGCGCGACCCCCAGACGGCGGGACGCCTCCAGTACGCCGATACGCGGCTCGCGTGCCAGCAGCACGATGAGGCGACCGTCCAGATGATCGATCGACATGTCCGCCTCCTAGATGGTCATCCTGTACAGATAGCACCGCCATCCTGCTCCTCGACTGTGCAGATTGCCCAGAGGAATCACGAACTATTGCGCACCTTGTGGATCGGGTGGAGCCTGCCGTCATGGCAGACAACACGCTGATCACCCATCCCTCCCCGACCACCGCGCGCGAGGCCGATCCCTTCCCGGTCAAGGGAATGGACGCGGTCGTCTTCGCTGTCGGCAACGCCAAGCAGGCCGCCCACTACTACTCCACGGCCTTCGGCATGAAGCTCGTCGCCTACTCCGGCCCGGAGACCGGCAGCCGCGAGACCGCGAGCTACGTGCTGCAGAACGGCGGCGCGCGCTTCGTCATCACCTCCGTCGTCAAGCAGTCCACGGACTGGGGCGCCTTCCTCGCCGAGCACGTCGCCGAGCACGGCGACGGAGTGATCGACCTCGCCATCGAGGTGCCGGACGCGCGGGCCGCGTACAAGTACGCCACCGAGCACGGCGCCCGCGGCGTCACCGAGCCGTACGAGGTCAAGGACGAGCACGGCACCGTCGTCCTCGCGGCCATCGCGACGTACGGCAAGACCCGGCACACCCTCGTCGACCGCTCCGGCTACGACGGCCCGTACCTGCCCGGCTACGTCGCCGCCGACCCGATCGTCGAGCCGCCGGCCAAGCGGACCTTCCAGGCCATCGACCACTGCGTCGGCAACGTCGAGCTCGGCAAGATGAACGAGTGGGTGGCCTTCTACAACAAGGTCATGGGCTTCACGAACATGAAGGAGTTCGTGGGCGACGACATCGCCACCGAGTACTCGGCGCTGATGTCGAAGGTCGTCGCGGACGGCACGCTCAAGGTCAAGTTCCCGATCAACGAGCCGGCCATCGCGAAGAAGAAGTCGCAGATCGACGAGTACCTGGAGTTCTACGGCGGCGCGGGCGTCCAGCACATCGCGCTGGCCACGAACGACATCGTGGCGACCGTGCGCTCCATGCGGGCCGCCGGCGTCCAGTTCCTCGACACGCCCGACTCGTACTACGACACCCTCGGCGAGTGGGCCGGCGAGACCCGGGTGCCCGTCGAGACCCTGCGCGAGCTGAAGATCCTCGTCGACCGCGACGAGGACGGCTACCTGCTGCAGATCTTCACCAAGCCGGTCCAGGACCGCCCGACGGTCTTCTTCGAGATGATCGAGCGCCACGGCTCGATGGGCTTCGGCAAGGGCAACTTCAAGGCGCTCTTCGAAGCGATCGAGCGGGAGCAGGAGAAGCGCGGGAACCTGTGACCTCGGGCTACGCCTGCTGACTCCGCCTCCCCGCGGGGCTCTGCCCCGGACCCCGCGCCTCAAACGCCGGCGGGGCTGGATTGGGGGACCTGTCCCCGCGCCCCCTCGACTCAATCGCCGGGGAAACCCAGCCCGTCCGGCGATTGAGGACACGGCCGGAGGCCGTACAGGGGGTCTGGGGGCGGAGCCCACAGTTACGGGACGGGGCGGGCTTGGGGAGAGGCCCCCGGCCCCGACGACCACCCGCTCGACCCCGTCCCCGTCCCCGTCCCAGCACCCGCCCCCGGCGACGGCTCCCACCGGCGGGTGGGCTGTGTCGTGCGTGGCGGCTCCGCGGGCGTCGACGTCCGTGCGGGGGCGGGCTGGACCGGGGCCTGCCCCGCGCCCGCGCCCGTGCCCGAACCCGTGCCCGTGCCCGACGAGGACGTCGGCGACGGCTCCCGCCGCGAGGGCGCCGACGACGTCGACTGCCTCGGCGTAGGCGTCGGATCCGGCTCGTCGCCCACCACCTTCCGCGGGCCCCCCTCCGGCGGCTCGCCGAGGTCCGTCAGCGTCGCCCTCGCCAGCGGGGCGAGCAGCGGAGAGAAGTACGGGTTCGTGCGCAGCGCCTCCCCGATGTGGCGGCGCGCCGCGCCGTACAGGCCGAGGGCGCGCTCGATCTCGCCGCGGTGGTACGCGAACACCGCGTCCCGCATCCCCATGTCCGTCGCCTTCTTCGCGAACGGCAGCGCCTCCTCCGCCCTCCCCGACCGGTACAGCGCCCACGCCATCGCGTCCATGACGTAGACGCTGCGATGGCCCAGCCGCCACTCGGCCTGGAGTCTGCCCACCGCCGACTCCGGGTCCCCGTGCTCCGTCTCGTAGCGGGCCAGCACCAGCTCCTCGTTCACCCCGTGCCCCGCCGCCCGTGCCGCCCGCGTCTGGAGCAGCTCGTACTGCGTGCGCGCGTCCCCGTCCAGGCCCAGCGACTCGTACAGCTCGCCCGCTTCCAGCGCGTACTCGAGCAGCGGCGCCTTCGCGAGGGCCGCCTGGTAGTCGCGGAGCGCCTCGTCCGTGCGGCCCTGCGCCGCCAGCGCCCTCGCCCGGCCCGCCAGGGACGGGTGGTGTCCGCGCGACGCGCGCAGCGCCGCGTTGAAGTGCCCCGCCGCCTCGACGGGCTCGCCGCGCTCCCAGGCCAGCTCGCCCAGGCGGTGCAGCGCGGTCGCCTTCTCCTCCGGGGCCTGGGCCCGCGCCATCGCGTCGTGCGCCGTCGCCGCCGCGTCCTCGCGCCAGCCCAGGTCGCGGTAGACCTCGGCGGTGCGCCCCTGCACCGACGGACCCGAGTGCAGCTTCTGGAGCCTGTCGAGGGCCTTGCCCGCCGACTTGTAGTCGCCGAGCCCGTTGTACGCGTCGATCAGCGCCGGATACGCCGTCCACGCCTTCGGCTTCAGCTTCTTCGCGAACTCGCCCAGCGAGCGGCCCTCGGCGAAGTCGTGGCGGGCGTTGGCCAGCGCCGCCAGCCCCACCACCGCCTCGACGTTGCCCTTGTCGGCGGGCACCGCCTCCAGCGACCGCCGCAGCGCGACCTCCGCCTTCGGGTAGTACGCCGTGTCGGCGAGCCGGCTGCCGCGCTCCAGGTACGCCGACCCCAGCACCGCCCATGACTCCTCGTCACGGGGATGCTTGCGCAGCCACTTCTCCCGGTCGCGGATGAGCGCGTTCAGATCGCCGAGAGAGGCCGCCGCCCCTGTGCCCACGGCGGCCCGCGCGCGTGCGGCCGGACCCGGCGCGGGCGGCGTGGGGTCCTGGGCCCAGCCGGGGGCGAGGAAGATCACGCCGGTCACCAGCGTCGCGCCGACGAGCGAGCCGACCGCGGCGTTCTTCAGGGATTCGCTCTTCATGGCGCTCACTGTGCGTCAGCGCCCAGTCAATACGAAGAACGCCGTCGGCCTCGCCGGGCGGAAGGCGGACGGGTTCACACCGATGGCCCCTGGTGCGACGCTGGGATCATGGACGAACTCCTGGACCGGCTCCGCGCCGGACTGCCGGCCGAGGCCCTGATCACCGACCCCGACGTCACGGCCGCCTACGCCAACGACATGGCGAGCTTCTGCGAGGCGGGCGATCCCGCCGTCGTGGTCCTGCCGCGCACCGTCGAGCAGGTGCAGCACGTGATGCGCACGGCGACCGCGCTGCGCGTCCCCGTCGTGCCGCAGGGCGCCCGCACCGGCCTGTCCGGCGCCGCGAACGCCTCGGACGGCTGCATCGTGCTCTCGCTGACCAAGATGGACAGGATCCTGGAGATCAGCCCGGTCGACCGGATCGCCGTCGTCGAGCCGGGCGTCGTCAACGCCGTGCTCTCCCGCGCCGTCAACGAGCACGGCCTGTACTACCCGCCGGACCCCTCCAGCTGGGAGATGTGCACCATCGGCGGGAACATCGGCACCGCGTCCGGCGGTCTGTGCTGTGTGAAGTACGGGGTGACCGCGGAGTACGTCCTCGGCCTGGAGGTCGTCCTCGCCGACGGGCGCCTGCTGAGCACCGGCCGGCGCACCGCCAAGGGCGTCGCCGGCTACGACCTGACCCGGCTCTTCGTCGGCTCCGAGGGCAGCCTCGGCATCGTCGTCAAGGCGGTGCTGGCGCTGCGGCCGCAGCCGCCCGAGCAGCTGGTCCTCGCCGCCGAGTTCGACTCGGCCGCCGCGGCCTGCGAGGCCGTCTGCGCGATCATGGAGCGCGGCCACACCCCTTCGCTCCTGGAGATCATGGACCGTACGACCGTCCACGCCGTCAACGCGATGGCGAACATGGGGCTGCCGGCCACCACCGAGGCGCTGCTGCTCGCCGCCTTCGACACCCCGGACCCGGCGGCCGATCTCGCGGCCGTCGGCGAGCTGTGCGCCGCGGCGGGCGCCACCGAGGTCGTCCCCGCCGACACCGTCGCCGAGTCCGAACTCCTCCTCCAGGCCCGCAGGCTGTCGCTCACCGCCCTGGAGACGGTCAAATCAGCCACGATGATCGACGACGTCTGCGTGCCGCGCTCCCGGCTCGGCGCGATGATCGAGGGGACGGCCGCGATCGCGGAGAAGTACGACCTGGTCATCGGGGTCTGCGCGCACGCCGGCGACGGCAACACCCACCCCGTCGTCTGCTTCGACCACACCGATGCGGACGAGTCCCGGCGGGCCCGCGAGTCCTTCGACGAGATCATGGCCCTGGGCCTGGAGCTGGGCGGCACGATCACCGGCGAGCACGGCGTCGGCGTGCTGAAGAAGGAGTGGCTGGCACGCGAACTGGGGCCGGTGGGCGTGGAGTTGCAGCGCTCCATCAAGGATGCCTTCGACCCGCTGGGCATCCTCAACCCCGGCAAGCTCTTCTAGGGCGGGGTGCCTGTCCGGCAGCCTGCGGCGCCTCGGTCCGTGCTGGCTCAGGCCCCCGTGCCTGCCCGGCGCCCCCGCGACACCTCGGTCCGCGCCCCGCGGCGCCTCGGTCCCCGGCCCGGGACGTCCTCCGGTCTGACCGGATAACGCTGGTCCCGGGGACGTAAGGCGAAAGCCCGATGGTCGGGGCGCGGCTGCCCGCCTAGCGTGAGAGGAGAGGCCGATCCAGCAGCCGCCTCGCCCGCTTCACAGGAGGAGCCGTGCCCGCACGACTTGATCACACCATCGTCCAGTCCCGCGACAGGTTCGCCGGCGCCCGCTTCCTCGCCGAGCTCATCGGGGAGCCAGAGCCCAAGCCCTTCGGACCCTTCGCCAGCCTCCCGCTGGACGGCGGAGTCACCCTCGACTACCTCGACGCGTCCGGCGAGATCACCTCCCAGCATCTGGCCTTCCTGGTCTCGGAGGACGAGTTCGACGAGATCTTCGCGCGGATCACCGCGCGCGAACTGCCCTACTGGGCCGACCCCGTGCACGCGCAGCCCCAGCGGATCAACCACCACTTCGGCGGCCGAGGGGTGTACATCGACGACCCCGACGGGCACTCCATCGAGTTCATCACGCACACGTACGTCGTCGACTGACCGCATCGGCCCGCCCGCCGCTCCGGTTCTCATCCTCCCGCTTCAGTTCTCTCTCTCCGACGACTCGTCCGACGGCGGCACGGCGGCGGGCCCTTCCAGCCACAGCTCGTCGACCCGCCCCAGCGAGGGCGCGAGCAACTCGGCGAGACCTTCGTCGATGCCCAGCTGCTCGGACTCGGTGCCCGGCGGGACCGCCCGCAGCGTCCGCTCCAGCCAAGCCGAGACCACCGCGGCGGACGCCTCCAGCAGCGCGTCCCCGTCGGGGGAGCTGAGCGCCATCAGGATCACGCCGCGGCCGTCGACCTTGGTCGGCCAGACCTTGACGTCGCCGTCGCCGCAGGGCCGGAACACGCCCTCGACCAGCAGTTCTCGGGCGAAGGTCCAGTTGACCGGGCTGTCGGAGCCGACATGGAAGGAGATGTGGACGGCGTACGGGTCGTCGGTGCGGTAGGAAAGCCGGGCGGGGACGGGGATGCTGCGCTCGGGCGACAGCACCAGCGTGAGCTCCAGCTCGCGTTCCACGACGGAGTGCATGAGGTCGCTTCCCTTCTCTGCCGTTCTCGGTACCGCTCCACCGCTCGGCGCGCGGTGCGGCACGCGGCCCCGGGAGCGAGGCCGTTACCGACACAGAGCGCGCTCCCGCGCGGCTATGACGCGACTTCGGGCAGCAACTTTCTGTGGTGGGACGGTGACCGGAAAGTGGTCGTTACCGAAGGACGGGCCCAGGGGTGCGCGAGCGTCTGATAGATGTGGAGCCCTGAATAGAGGCTCGAGCAGATACGGGACCACGGTGATGAGCGCCCCAACCCCGGCGGCCGGCGACGGCAGCCCCGCGCCCGGCTACTACCCGGATCCGTCCATTCCTGGATATGTCCGGTACTGGAACGGAGCGGCCTGGGTGCCCGGCACGAGCCGTCCCGCGCCGAAGACGGGCGAGGCCATGCCCGCGGCGCCGCACGCGAGTTCGGGGAGCGTGCCCTCGCAGGCCTCGTCCCTGGACCCCTCGCCGCTCGAGGAGACGGGCCCGGTCTTCCTCGACGAGGAGCCGACCGACGAGCCGTCCCGCCCGGAGCCCGCCACCGCCTGGCAGGCCGACACCTCGCGGCAGACCGGCTTCGGCGGCGACCGCGACAACCGCGTCTCGTGGGGCGGCGGTTCGCCCGATCCGCGCGCCGGCGCCCAGGACCCCCGAGCCGCCGCGGCGCCGGCCGACCCGCGCCGAGCGCTCGACCCGACGGGCGGAGCGCTGCCCGGCGTACGGTCGACGGGCCCGTCCGGCGGCGCCGAGCCGCCCGCGGACGGCACGGCCGTCATCCGCCCACAGCGCTCCGGCAGCACCCCGCCTGACGCTCCGGCGGACCAGCGGCCGCCGACCGAGGGCACCGTCACCATTCGCGCCCTGCGGGCCGGCGCCAACGCGGCGCAGGCCCAGGCGAAAGCACAGGCCCAGTCGCAGGCACAGGCGCAGCCGCCCGCGGACGGCACCATGACGATCCGGACGATGACCCCGGGCGCCTCCTCGGCCCCGACCGCGCAGCCGCAGCCCCCGCAGCCGCAGACCCAGCAGCCGCAGCCCCCGGGCCAGCGCCGCCCGCAGCCCCAGGCCCCCTCTCCCGCGCAGCCCCAGCAGGGGCCCCAGACCCAGCAGCAGGGCCCCCAGACCCAGCAGCAGCAGCCGCAGGCGCCCGCGCAGTCCCAGCAGCCCATGACCAACGGCCCCGGCGGCGGGGCCGCGTCCTGGCCGCAGCAGGTGCGCCAGCTCGCCGGAACCGGCCAGGGCGGCCCGGGCGAGGCGGAGCCGCCCGTCGTCCCCTGGAAGCCGCCGGTCAACGACCCGTTCCTGGCCGCCGCCCAGGCCCAGGCGGACGCCAGGCCCGCCTCCCTCGGCAAGCGGCTCGCGGCCCGGCTCATCGACACCGTGGTCCTCGGCGCCCTCGTCGGGGCCGTCGCCGTGCCCGTCCTGTCCCAGGCGCGCGCACACATCGACGAGAAGATCGAGGCGGCCAAGCAGTCGGGCGAGACGGTCACCGTCTGGCTGGTCGACGCCACCACCGCCGGCCACCTCGGCATCGTCCTGGGCGCGCTGCTCGTCCTCGGCGTGCTCTACGAGGCGCTGCCCACCGCCAAGTGGGGCCGCACGCTCGGCAAGAAGGTCTGCGGCCTGAGCGTCCTGGACATCGAGTCCCACGAGCCGCCGCCCTTCGGGGCCGCGCTGCGCCGCTGGCTCGTCTACGGCGTTCTCGGCATCGTGGCGGTCGGGCTGCTCAACGTGCTGTGGTGCCTGTTCGACCGCCCGTGGCGGCAGTGCTGGCACGACAAGACGGCGCACACCTTCGTGACCGGCTGACCGCGCATTCGGGGGTCCCCCGAACGGCGCCCGAGCCGTTGCGGGGCCCCTCGGGGCGGGTTCCACTGCCCCCATGAGCCATGATCAGCCGACGCCGGGCGAGCCGCCCGAGGACGACCCGTTCCTGAAGAAGCCGCAGGAGCCCTCACCGCCTCCGTCCGGCGGCTCCCAGGAGCCCCCGCAGAGCCCCCAGGGGCCCGCGCCGGGCGGACAGGGCGGCGGCTGGCCTCCCCCCGGCGGCGAGGGCACGCCCCCTCCCGGACCTCCCCCCGGCGGCCAGGGCGGGCCTCCGCCCGGCTCCCCGTACGGCCCGGGCGGCGGCCCCTACGGCTCCGGCGGCGGTCAGCCCCCTCCGTACGACGCGAGCGGCTACGGCAGCGGCCCCTACGGCCCCGACCCCCTCGCCGGGATGCCGCCGCTCGCCGACTTCGGCAAACGGCTGCTCGCGCGCATCATCGACGCACTGATCATCTTCGTGCCGCTGTTCCTGATCTCGCTGGCCTTCGGCGGCTGGGACGTCACGACCGACGGCGACGACGGCTGGGACGACATCGCCAACCAGATGAACACCGGTCGGCAGTGGATCTGGTCGCTGATCTCGCTCGTCGCGTACGTCGGCTACGACACGATCATGGTCACCCGGAGCGGCGGTCAGACGCTCGGCAAGCGCCTGCTGAAGCTGCGCGTCGCCATGCTCAACGACGGCAGCGTGCCCGACGCCAGCTCCTCGCTGCTCCGCGCCGCGGTGCTGTGGATCCCCGCCCTCGTCTGCTGCTTCTGCGTCTGGTGGCTCGTCATCATCATCACGATCATCAGCGACAAGCCCTATAAGCAGGGTCTGCACGACAAGGCGGGCAAGACGGTGGTGGTGTCAGCGGCGTAGCGACCGGGCTGCGACGCGGACCTCGCCGCCCGCACGCGAGCGGGCCGGGGCAACGCGGGTGGTCAGCCCGTCGGCGGAGGCCGCAGCCGAGACGGCGGCGTCGTCCCGGCGCCCCCGCGTCGGGCGCGCCGCGCTGTCCGCCCTCGCCTGGCGCGCGCTCCGGCTCATGGGCAGCGCCACGGCGACCAGCAGGCCGAGCAGCATCGAGGCGACTCCTATGGCGGCGACTCCGACGCCATGGGTCGTGCGGGTGAGCAGCAACAGGGCGAGGGTCGAGAAGACGACGGTGGCCGAACCGTAGGCAAGCTGTGCGGGAGTCGGACGCGGCATGACGGTATCCGTCCTCGGGACGTGGTCAGGGGGTGTCTCTCAACTTGGGCGCACTGTCAAGTGACTCTACGACGGTGGATGCCCGAGAGGAACCGCCGGTAAGCGTGACCTAACACACGGTGCCGGAGCAAAGGGGGCGCACGGAGTCATTCGATCGGCCAAACGCTCGATTCGATGCGCCTGTTGTCCCGATTGCCCGATGTCCGGATTCCGGAACTGAGCTCCTGCATAGTGCAGTTGGCCTGCGCAAGTCAAGGTCTGTCTTTTCTCCGGCAACTCCGGTCGAATGTCGTCACTTGTGACGCGACTCCGCGCGCGGACACCCCACATTCGGTCCGCTGGCGACGGAGCGCGGGGGAGGACACCATCAAGTGACCAGCAAGCGACGGACGCTCAGAGCGTCCGCGGTTCTCGTGGCTCTGGCCGCGACCACCGCGACGGCCTCGGCCTTCACGAGCGCCCAGGCCGGAGGCCAGAAGTCCGCGGACCCGGCGGCCGGCATCGAGCGCCACGACCCGGCGCCCGGAGCGGTCGACAAGGCCCATGTCGACCACGACCTCGAGGGCCCGTACAGCAAGCAGCAGGAGCAGCAGCGCAAGGCCGCGCTGGAGCAGGTCATATCCGGGGACGCGACCGTGCAGAAGCGCGGCGCGTCCAACGTGGTCAAGCTCGACGACAAGAAGTACGTCGAGCTCGGCCGGGAGAAGACCGACAAGATCTTCACGATCCTGGTGGAGTTCGGCGACAAGGTCGACGACACCACGATGTTCGACCCGGACGGTCCCGACGGACCCGAGCAGCCGGTCAAGAAGTACGGCGGCAGCCCCGGCCCGCTGCACAACAAGATCGCCAAGCCTGACCGTGCGAAGGACAACTCGACGGCCTGGCAGGCGGACTACAACCAGCAGCACTTCCAGGACCTGTACTTCGGTACCGGCAAGGATAAGAAGGGCCAGCAGAAGCAGTCGCTGAAGACCTACTACGAGAAGACCTCCTCCGGCCGTTACTCGGTCGAGGGCAAGGTCTCCGACTGGGTCAAGGTCGACTACAACGAGGCCCGCTACGGCTCCAACTACTGCGGCGACACCAACTGCGCCAACGTCTGGGACACGGTCAAGGACGGCGTCACCGCCTGGGTCGCCGACCAGAAGGCCAAGGGCCGCACGGACGCGCAGATCAAGGCCGACCTGTCCCAGTACGACCAGTGGGACCGGTACGACTTCGACAGCGACGGCAACTTCAACGAGTCCGACGGCTACATCGACCACTTCCAGATCGTCCACGCGGGCGAGGACGAGTCGGCCGGCGGCGGCGCCGAGGGAACCAACGCTCTGTGGGCGCACCGCTGGTACGCCTACGGCACGGACGCCGGCAAGACCGGCCCGTCGAACAACAAGTCCGGCGGCACCCAGATCGGCTCCACCGGCATCTGGGTCGGCGACTACACGATGCAGCCGGAGAACGGCGGCCTCGGCGTCTTCGCCCACGAGTACGGCCACGACCTGGGCCTGCCCGACCTGTACGACACCTCGGGCAAGGGCGAGAACGGCACCGGCTTCTGGTCCCTGATGTCGGCGGGCTCCTGGCTCGGCACCGGCAAGGACTCCATCGGCGACCTGCCGGGCGACATGAGCGCCTGGGACAAGCTGCAGCTGGGCTGGCTCAACTACACCAAGGGCAAGGCGGCGACGAAGTCCACCCACACGCTGGGTGTGTCGGCGTACAACACCAAGAACCCGCAGGCGCTCGTCGTCGAGCTGCCGAAGAAGCCGGTCACCACGACTGTCGCGAAGCCCGCGGAGGGCTCCAAGCAGTGGTGGAGCGACATGGGCGACGACCTCAAGAACACGCTGTCGCGCTCGGTCGACCTCACCGGCAAGTCCAAGGCCTCCCTCGAGCTCTCGGGCTGGTGGGACATCGAGGCCAACTACGACTACCTCTACGCCGAGGTGTCGACGGACGGCGGCGCCAACTGGACGCCGGTGGACGGCACGGCGGACGGCAAGGCGATCACCCGTGACGCGGGCGACAAGCCGGCGCTGACGGGCGTCTCGGGCGCGTACAAGAAGCTCGTCTACTCGCTGGACGCGTACGCGGGCAAGAAGGTCGACGTCCGCTTCCGCTACCAGACGGACGGCGGCGCGGGCGGCAAGGGCTTCGCGGCGGACTCGATCACGATCAACGCCGACGGCGCCCCGGTCTTCTCGGACAACGCCGAGAACGAGGCGGCGGGCTGGACGTCGAAGGGCTTCTCCCGCATCGGCGAGTCCTTCACCAAGGAGTACGAGCAGTACTACCTGGCGGAGAACCGTCAGTACGTCTCGTACGACACGACGCTCAAGGTCGGCCCGTACAACTTCGGCTTCAAGGCGCCGAAGGACGGCTGGGTCGAGCACTACCCGTACCAGAACGGCCTGCTGGTCTGGCTCTGGGACACCTCGCAGAAGGACAACAACACCAGCGCCCACCCGGGCAAGGGTCTGGTCCTTCCGGTGGACGCGCACGCCAAGCCGCTCACCTGGGCGGACGGCAAGCTGCTCCGGAACAAGGTGCAGTCCTTCGACTCGACGTTCAGCCGGTTCCGCACCGACGGCTTCACGCTGCACAACGCGGACGTCCCGCTGCGGATCAAGCCGCAGGCGGGGAACCCGGTCTTCGACGACCGCAAGGGCGTCTACTGGTTCAAGGAGAACCCGACCGGCGGCGTCCAGGTAACTGACACCAACACCAAGATCGCGATCGTCAAGGAGCCGTCGAACGGCCAGACGATCACGGTGAAGGTCGGTCCGTCGACCAAGTAATTTGCGTTCTCGCAGGTCAGAGCATGATCGGCCGTCGCCCTCTAGCGGGCGGCGGCCGATCGTGTTTAGGTGCGTCTAGACAGACCTTATTGACATGCCATCTCACGGGGGAGTGGTTCTGCATGCCCGGCGGAGGTTTCTGCAAGTTGCCGAACGGCAGCGTGGTGGTCGCTTTGAGCCTGCCGAATCCGGCGTCGACGACCGGCGGCACGGTCCGTTTCCTGGTCCACGCGCAGAACCGGGCGCGGGCGCTGACGAGGCTGCGGAATCTGGGCCTGCGGGCGGTCTATCTGCGGGGGAACGCGGAGCCGCCGACCCCGGACGAGATCACAGCGGTCCTGCACCACCCCGACGGCCTCCTCTGGCGCGAGACGCCGGGGGACGGCGGGAGCCTCTGGCACCCGATACGAGCGCTGCTGAGACCGGCGAGGAGCGGGAGCGATTTCAGCCCGTCCGGAGCGTGAGGACACGGCCGTAGACCGTACGGGGGTGACATGCCCTGCGCGGGCGGCCCGCGGGGCGCTGCCCCGGACCCCGCGCCCCGACCATTCAGCCCGTCCGGCGATTGAGGACACGCCCGAAGGGCGTACGGGGGCGTAGCCCCCCGGGGCGACGGTGACGTGCCCTGTGCGGGCGGCCCGCGGGGCTCCGCCCCGGACCCCGCGCCTCAAACGCCGGCGGGGCTGGATTTTCAGCCCGTCCGGCGATTGAGGACACGGCCGAAGGCCGTACGGGGGCGTAGCCCCCCGGGGCAACGGTGACGTGCCCTGTGCGGGCGGCCCGCGGGGCTCTGCCCCGGACCCCGCGCCTCAAACGCCGGCGAGGCTGAATGCGCGCGCCTCAATCGCCGGCTCGCTCAGACCACCGGCTTGCCCGTGAGCTCGACCCCCGCCCCCCGCATCTCCTCCAGCGCTCTGTCCGTCGTCTCTTCCGCCACCCCCGCCGTCAGGTCCAGCAGGACGTGCGTGCGGAAGCCCTCGCGCGCCGCGTCCAGGGCCGTCGCTCGGACGCAGTGGTCCGTCGCGATGCCGACCACGTCGACCTCGCTGACGTCCCGCTCCCGCAGCCACTGCGCCAGCGTCGAGCCGTTCTCGTCCGCGCCCTCGAAGCCGCTGTACGCCGCCGCGTACGCGCCCTTGTCGAAGACCGCGTCGATCGCCCCCGACGCCACCGCCGGCGCGAAGTTGGGGTGGAAGCCGACGCCCTCCGTGCCCGCGACGCAGTGGACCGGCCAGGAGCGGACGTAGTCCGGGGCGTCGGAGAAGTGGTCGCCGGGCTCGATGTGGCAGTCACGCGTCGCGACGACATGGCGGTAGCCGGGCTGGGCCTGGCCGATCAGGTCCGTGATGGCGGCAGCGACATCGGCGCCGCCCGCCACCGCGAGGCTGCCGCCTTCGCAGAAGTCGTTCTGAACGTCCACGACGATCAAGGCGCGATGCATGGCGGGCTTCCTTAGATATGGCAGATACGGCAGATCTGGCGAGCGGGTGTACTGAGCCTAGAGACTCGCGCGGCCCCGGGGGAGAGGGCTTCGCAGCGGGTTCGCGGCCGGGCGCGCCGCCACGCGGCGCCCTGACCCGTGTGCCCCGTAGCGCTCACACGTACTCCGTCCCGATCACCGGCTCGCCCTTCGACAGCTGGATCGCCGACATCGGCAGCGCCGCCCGCGCCGCGGTGTGCCGCTCCCGGGCCGCGTCCAACGGCTCGCGCGCGACCACCTCGCCGCCCTTGACCAGCTCCACGAGCAGCTGGTGGTCGATCAGGTCGGCGGGGACCGCGTCCAGGCCGATCACCTCCGCCTCGGCGACCCCCTCCGCGTCCCGCCGCCGCGCGGCCCACTTGCGCCCGCCCATCGACGACTTCGCGCCCATGGACTTCTTCGCCACCGGCTCCAGCGGCGCCTTCGGGTCGGCCGAGCGGGCGCGCGCCACCAGCTTGTAGACCATCGAGCAGGTGGGGTGTCCGCTGCCGGTGACCAGCTGCGTTCCGACTCCGTACGCGTCGACCGGCGCCGCCGCCAGCGACGCGATGGCGTACTCGTCCAGATCGGACGTCACCACGATCTTGGTGTTCGTCGCGCCCAGCTCGTCCAGCTGCTGCCGCACCCGGTGCGCCACCAGCAGCAGGTCCCCGGAGTCGATCCGTACCGCGCCCAGCTCCGGACCCGTGATCTCCACGGCCGTGCGCACCGCCTCCGCCACGTCGTACGTGTCGACCAGCAGCGTCGTCCCCCGACCGAGTGAAGCGACCTGCGCCTGGAAGGCGTCGCGCTCGCTGTCGTGGAGCAGGGTGAAGGCGTGCGCGCTGGTGCCGACCGTCGGGATGGCGTAGCGGAAGCCGGCCGCGAGGTCGGAGGTGGAGTCGAAGCCGCCGACGTACGCCGCCCGCGCCGAGGCGACCGCGGCGAGCTCGTGGGTGCGCCGGGCCCCCATCTCGATGAGCTTGCGCCCGCCCGCCGCCGCCGACATGCGCGAGGCCGCCGCGGCGATGGCCGAGTCGTGGTTGAGGATCGACAGGATCACGGTCTCCAGCAGCACGCACTCGGCGAAGGAGCCCTCGACCCGCAGGATCGGCGAGCCGGGGAAGTACACCTCGCCCTCCGGGTAGCCCCAGACGTCGCCGCGGAAGCGGTAGGAGGCGAGCCACTCCAGCGTCGGCTCGTCGACGATGTCCCGCTCGCGCAGGAAGCCCAGCACGCCCGGGTCGAAGCGGAAGTTCTCGACGGCGTCCAGCACCCGGCCGGTGCCGGCCACCACGCCGTACCGCCGCCCCTCGGGCAGCCGGCGGGTGAAGACCTCGAAGACGGAGCGCCGGTCGGCCGTGCCGGACCGCAGTGCCGCCTGGAGCATCGTGAGCTCGTACTGATCCGTGAAGAGCGCTGTCGACGGAACGTCCACCGGCAGCCCAAGGTCCGCAGGGTTCATACCGAGGATGCTACCACCACATCTCGTCAAACTGACGAGATGTGGGCGACGGCTAAGGCCCGTTTGTGCGTTGAGCCCCTCTGAGTGGCAGCATGGACCAGGTGAGTGTTGCTCCCACAGAGATCGAACGCCCTGAGTCGGCGGAGGAGACCTTTGCCGTACCCGAGCCGGATGTGCCCTGGGTGACGCTCGTCCACAACGATCCGGTCAACCTGATGAGCTACGTCACCTATGTCTTCCAGGCCTATTTCGGCTACTCCAAGGACAAGGCGCACAAGCTGATGCTCGACGTCCATCACAAGGGACGCGCGGTCGTCTCCAGCGGCAGCCGCGAGGAGATGGAGCGTGACGTGCAGGCGATGCACGGCTACGGACTGTGGGCGACGCTCTCCCAGGACCGCAACTGATGGCCGGGCACTTCGAGGCCGTCCAGGGCGGCGGCGCCGCCGTCGCGCTCGACGAGGTCGAGATCTCGATCCTGCGCTCGCTGTCCGTCCAGCTCCTCGAGCTGATCGGCCCCGGCGACGAGCCGGTCGAGGGCGAGGACCCGCTGGCCGCGCTCTTCGCCGAGGGCCCCAGCGAGCCGCCCTCGGACCCCGCGCTCGCCCGGCTCTTCCCGGAGGCGTACGGGGGGCCGGACGCCGACGAGGCGGACGACGAACTGCGCGCGGCCTCCGCCGAGTTCCGCCGCTTCACCGAGAAGGACCTGCGCTCCCGCAAGCGCGAGGACGCCCTCGCCGTCATCCGCACGCTCGACTCGCTCACCGCCGTCGGAGAGGGCGGGGCCGTGCTCAAGCTGACCGCCGACGACTCACGGCACTGGCTCGGCGCGCTCAACGACCTGCGCCTGACCATCGGCACCCGCCTGGAGGTCAGCGACGAGGACGAGAACGGCGCGCTCTACCGGCTGCCCGACTCCGATCCGCGCAAGCCCATGGTGATGGCCTACCTCTGGCTCGGCGCGCTCCAGGAGACGCTCGTCGAGACGCTGATGTCCTGAGGGTCCGGCGCCCGGGCGACCTGAGTGCCCTGGATGCCCTGGTCGCGGTGCCGTGAGGCCCTGAGCTCCTGAGGGCCGACGATCACCCGGCCGGTCCCGAGGCCCGGCCGGCCCGCGCCCGGCCCGGAGCCCAGTGGCGGAAATCGGGACTTCTCGCGGCCGACTACTCGGCGTCCCGAAGTGTTCGCTCAGCGGACACTCAAATCCGGATAACGATCACGTCACCTCAACGCCCTGGTTTGCTGCGCCCGGCGCCCTTTGTCCGCTTCTTGCTGTGGCCGGGGCCACAGAGCCTCCCGTTGATCATGTTTCCGGCGTGATAAATCTTCACGACCGCCGGGCACGCCACCCATGTTCCCGGGGGCGCTGGTGCCGGCTGATCGCCGGCAGCACTCCATCCACATCCGGGGGGATCAGGACCTGGTCCGCAATGGCGCGGCAGCAGCGGCGCGTGCGGGTCAGCATGGAGAAAGGGCGCATCACCATGACCTCACTGCAGGTCGACAAGCACGACGGCAATGAGGCCGCGGGGGCCGAGGTCGGCGCGGACGAGGGCTACCAGCGCGGACTGGGGGCCCGTCAGATCCAGATGATCGCGATCGGCGGCGCCATCGGCACCGGTCTCTTCCTCGGTGCGGGCAAGGGCATCTCCAAGGCCGGCCCCAGCCTCATCCTGGCCTACGCCATTGCGGGCCTGGTCATCTTCTTCATCATGCGGGCCCTGGGCGAGCTGCTCATGTACCGCCCCGTCTCGGGATCCTTCGCCGAGTACGCGCGTGAGTTCGTCGGTCCCTTCGCGGGCTTCGTCACCGGCTGGACGTACTGGCTCTTCTGGGTTGTCACCGGCATCACCGAAGTCACCGCGGCTGCCACGTACATGACGTACTGGTGGGACATTCCGCAGTGGCTCTCGGCGCTGGTCTTCACCATCATCCTGTACGGCGCGAACCTCATCTCCGTGAAGCTCTTCGGCGAGCTGGAGTTCTGGTTCTCGATGGTCAAGGTGACGGCCATCATCGGCATGATCCTGATCTGCGCCGGCGTGCTCACGATCGGCTTCTCCGACGCCGGCGACACCGCGTCCGTCACCCACCTGTGGGCCGACGGCGGCTTCTTCCCCAAGGGCCTCGGCGGCACGCTGATGACCCTGCAGCTCGTGATGTTCGCCTTCCTCGCGGTCGAGCTGGTCGGCGTCACCGCCGGCGAGTCCAAGGACCCGGAGAAGACCCTCCCCAAGGCCATCAACACCGTTCCGTGGCGTATCGCCGTCTTCTACGTCGGCGCGCTGATCATGATCCTGTCGGTGGTGCCCTGGACCCACTTCCAGCCGGGGATCTCGCCGTTCGTCGCCGCCTTCGAGAAGATGGGCCTCGGCATCGGCGCCGCGATCGTCAACTTCGTCGTGCTGACGGCCGCCCTCTCCTCCTGCAACTCCGGCATGTACTCCACCGGCCGCATGCTGCGTGACCTGGCGCTCAACGGGCAGGGCCCGAAGGCCTTCACCAAGCTGACGAAGAACGGTCTGCCGCTGATCGGCACGACCTTCTCCGCCGCGCTGATGCTGGTCGGCGTCTGGATCAACTACAAGGCTCCGGGCGAGGCGTTCAACTACGTCGTCTCCTTCGCGACCATCTCCGGCATGTGGGCCTGGATCATGATCCTGGTCAGCCAGATCCGCTACCGCGCCAAGGCGGACCGCGGCGAGGTGCCGCAGTCGACCTTCAAGGCGCCGGGCGCCCCGTACACCAGCTGGTTCGCACTGCTCTTCATCGGCATGGTCATCGTGATGATGGGCATCGACAAGGACGCCAGGATCTCGCTGTACTGCGCGCCGCTGTGGGGCCTGATCCTCGGCGTCTCGTACCTGGCGCTGAAGAAGCGGAACCCGCAGGGCGCCGCGTTCGCCAAGCGCTGACCGCCTGACTGCCTGAACGTCTAACCGTCTGACGGTCCAGCATCCGGGCCGGTCCGTACCACCTTTCGGTACGGGCCGGCCCCTCTGCTTATCCTGATCCGCATGCTGACCCTCACCCAGGCCCTGTACGACCAGATCGTCGCGCACGCCCGCGCCGACCATCCCGACGAGGCCTGCGGCATGGTCGCGGGCCCCGAGGGCTCCGGCCGCCCCGAGCGCTACATCCCGATGCTGAACGCGGCCCGCTCGCCCACGTTCTACGAGTTCGACTCGGCGGATCTGCTCAAGCTCTACCGGGAGCTGGACGACCGCGACGAGGAGCCGGTGATCATCTACCACTCCCACACGGCGACCGAGGCGTACCCCTCCCGTACGGACATCTCGTACGCGAACGAGCCCGGCGCGCACTACGTCCTGGTCTCCACAGCGGACGCCGACGGAGCGGGCGACTTCCAGTTCCGCTCCTTCCGGATCGTCGAGGGAGTGGTGACGGAGGAGGAAGTGAAGGTCGTCGAGGCGTACTGAGGCCGGCGGGCGGCGGCCGGGAGCGGGTCGCCCTCGTACTCGCCGCCGAGGCGAACGCCGAGGTCACGGCCTGTCCGGCGGCCCTGCGACGCTTGATCGCGGAAGGGCCGCCGCCCGCCTTCTGTCCGCCTGGCGAGCAGAAGCGGTCCATTATGCGAGATCACATTCCGGAACCCAGATAGGGAATCGATACGATGACCGCATGGTTTTCCACGACGTGAGCGACAAGACGCCGAGCTGTGTGCTGCTCGTGGCGCGCCTGCACGTCGACCTGTGCCGCCTCGCCAGCGCGATGTGTACGGCCCCCGCTGGGCTCTGACCGGGTCAGACCGTCCAGCGCACCCACCGCACCACCCCCTGCGCGGGGGGCCTGAGCCGCGCGCCCGCTATGCCCCCGGCACCCCGCCGCCCTTCCGACAGGAGCCCACGCCATGGCCATCGAGGTCCGCATCCCGACCATCCTCCGCACCTACACCGACGGCGCGAAGGCCGTCGAGGGCAGCGGCGACACGCTCGCCGACCTCTTCGCCGACCTCGAGACCCGCCACAGCGGCATCCGGGAGCGCCTCGTCGACAAGGCGAACGGCGACCAGCTGCGCCGCTTCGTCAACGTGTACCTGAACGACGAGGACGTCCGCTTCCTGGACGGCATCTCCACCAAGCTCACGGACGGCGACAGCGTCACGATCCTCCCGGCCGTGGCCGGCGGCATGGTCTGACATGCGCTACGACTCCCCGCTGGCGGCGGTCGGCAACACCCCGCTGGTCCGCCTCCCGCGGCTGTCCCCGTCGGACGACGTCCGGATCTGGGCCAAGCTGGAGGACCGCAACCCCACCGGCTCGATCAAGGACCGCCCGGCGCTCCACATGATCGAGCAGGCGGAGAAGGCGGGCCGCCTGACGCCGGGCTGCACGATCCTGGAGCCGACGAGCGGCAACACGGGCATCTCGCTGGCGATGGCGGCGAAGCTCAAGGGCTACCGCATCGTGTGCGTCATGCCCGAGAACACGAGCGAGGAGCGCCGTCAGCTGCTCGCCATGTGGGGTGCGGAGATCATCCCCTCGCCCGCGGCGGGCGGTTCGAACACGGCGGTCCGCGTGGCCAAGGAGCTCGCCGCGGAGAACCCGTCCTGGGTGATGCTGTACCAGTACGGCAACCCGGACAACGCGGGCGCGCACTACGCGACGACGGGCCCGGAGATCCTCGCCGACCTCCCCTCGGTCACGCACTTCGTGGCGGGCCTGGGCACGACGGGCACGCTGATGGGAGTAGGCCGCTACCTGCGCGAGAACAAGCCCGACATCAAGATCGTCGCCGCGGAGCCGCGCTACGACGACCTGGTCTACGGCCTGCGGAACCTGGACGAGGGCTTCGTCCCGGAGCTGTACGACGCCTCGGTCCTGACGACCCGCTTCTCGGTCGGCTCGGCGGACGCGGTCACGCGCACCCGCGAACTGCTCCAGCAGGAGGGCATCTTCGCGGGAGTCTCCACGGGAGCGGCGCTCCACGCGGCGATCGGCGTCGGCAAGAAGGCACTGAAGGCGGGCGTACGTACGCCGGCGATCATCGTCGCGGCGCCGATGAGCAGGAAGGTGGTCTCGGCGGCGCCGGTCTCCGCCAGCTCCTCCTTGGCCTTGCCCTGCTCGACC
>NZ_JBFAYB010000028.1:0-83141 GCF_040681075.1 Streptomyces sp. NPDC051907
TCGGCGCGGAGAAGCGGCTGCGCATCGAGCAGCTGGAGACCAAGGCCCTGGAGGAGCTGGGCGTGGAGCCGGCGGGACTGGTCGCCGAGTACGGCCCCGACCAGCTCGTGCCGCCCTCGCCGCCCGCCGAGGGCGAGGAGCTGCCCGACGACCCCGAGCACCCGCGCAATCAGCCGAAACCTTTCGTTCGCCCTGAGCAGGAGAAACGCCTCAAGTCGGCCGAACGGGCGTACCAACAGCTCGGAAAGGTGAATCCCCTTGCGCTGGAGGAGTTCTCGGCGCTGGAGGAGCGGCACAAATTCCTCTCCGAGCAGCTTGAAGACCTGAAGAAGACCCGGGCCGACCTGCTTCAGGTGATCAAGGAGGTCGACGAGCGCGTCGAGCAGGTCTTCACCGAGGCGTACCGGGACACCGCCCGCGAGTTCGAGGGCGTCTTCTCCCGGCTCTTCCCCGGCGGCGAGGGCCGGCTGATCCTGACCGACCCCGACAACATGCTCACCACCGGCGTGGACGTCGAGGCGCGCCCTCCGGGCAAGAAGGTCAAACGGCTCTCGCTGCTCTCCGGCGGGGAGCGGTCGTTGACCGCGGTGGCGATGCTGGTGTCGATCTTCAAGGCCCGGCCCAGCCCGTTCTATGTGATGGACGAGGTGGAGGCGGCGCTCGACGACACCAACCTCCAGCGGCTGATCCGGATCATGCAGGAGCTCCAGGAGTCCTCGCAGCTCATCGTGATCACGCACCAGAAGCGGACCATGGAGGTCGCGGACGCGCTGTACGGCGTCTCGATGCAGGGCGACGGCGTGTCCAAGGTCATCAGCCAGCGCCTGCGCTGACGGCCCCCCGTCACCTCCCGTCGCCGGCCACCACTGCTCATCACCTCTTACTCACCGCGCCAGCTTCAGATCTTCAAAGGTTGAACACAACTGAATCGAGCACGCTGGGGAACGACTTTGCAACAGGGTATTGACTTCGAAACTTGAAGGCATAGTCTCTGCAACGTTGTTTTTACCTTCAAGTGGTGGGCGTCCGCAGGCTGTGCGCCACTTGAAGGGCTCGCCCCCACGCCCGGCCCGGCGATGCTGCCGGACGGCCCCAGGAGTACACGTGACCAGCACTGAGCAGCCCCCGCCGGACTCGGGAGCCCGCCAGGCCCACCCCGAGCACCTCGGGCATGTCATCTTCATCACGGCCGCCGCCGCGATGGGCGGTTTCCTCTTCGGCTACGACAGCTCCGTCATCAACGGCGCCGTCGAGGCGATCCGGGACCGCTACGACATCGGCTCCGGCACGCTCGCCCAGGTCATCGCCATCGCCCTGATCGGCTGTGCCGTCGGCGCCGCGACCGCCGGCCGGATCGCCGACCGCATCGGCCGCATCCGCTGCATGCAGATCGCCGCCGTGCTCTTCACGGTCAGCGCCGTCGGCTCCGCGGTCCCGTTCTCGCTGCTGGACCTCGCCTTCTGGCGGATCGTCGGCGGCTTCGCCATCGGCATGGCCTCCGTCATCGGCCCCGCCTACATCGCCGAGGTCTCCCCGGCCGCCTACCGAGGCCGGCTCGCCTCCTTCCAGCAGGCCGCGATCGTCATCGGCATCGCCGTCTCCCAGCTGGTGAACTACGGCATCCTCCAGCTCGCCGACGGCGACCAGCGCGGCGAGATCGGCGGCCTCGAGGCCTGGCAGTGGATGCTCGGCGTCATGGTCGTGCCGGCCGTGCTCTACGGGCTGCTCTCCTTCGCGATCCCCGAGTCGCCCCGCTTCCTCATCTCCGTCGGCAAGGTCGACAAGGCGAAGGAGGTCCTCTCCGAGGTCGAGGGCACGAAGATCGACCTGGACGCCCGCGTCGCCGAGATCGACCGGGCGATGCGCAGGGAGCACAAGTCGACGTTCAAGGACCTGCTGGGCGGGCGCTTCGGCTTCCTGCCCATCGTCTGGGTCGGCATCGGCCTCTCGGTCTTCCAGCAGCTCGTCGGCATCAACGTCGCGTTCTACTACTCCGCGACGCTCTGGCAGTCCGTCGGCATCGACCCGAGCGGCTCGTTCTTCTACTCGTTCACCACGTCGATCGTGAACATCATCGGCACCGTGATCGCGATGGTCCTGGTCGACCGGGTCGGCCGCAGGCCGCTCGCCCTCGTCGGCTCCGCCGGCATGGCCGTCGCCCTGGCCTTCGAGGCATGGGCCTTCTCCGCCGAGCTCGTCGACGGCAAGCTGCCCGACACCCAGGGCCTCGTCGCCCTGATCGCGGCCCATGTCTTCGTCCTCTTCTTCGCCCTCTCCTGGGGCGTCGTGGTCTGGGTCTTCCTCGGCGAGATGTTCCCCAACCGGATCCGCGCCGCCGCGCTCGGCGTCGCCGCCTCCGCGCAGTGGATCGCCAACTGGGCGATCACCGCGAGCTTCCCGAGCCTCGCGGACTGGAACCTCTCCGGGACGTACATCATCTACACGGTCTTCGCCGTGCTCTCGATCCCCTTCGTGCTCAGGTACGTCAAGGAGACCAAGGGCAAGGCGTTGGAGGAGATGGGCTAATCCCCGCTGCCCCTCTCCTCGCAGCGACACTGCCCCGGCTCACCCGTTGAGCCGGGGCAGTACGTCTTCGCAGAGCAGCTGAAGACTGCGCCAGCCCTCGTCCACCGGCATCCCGCCGCACAGCGGATGCAGGACCAGGGACTCCGAGCCCAGCGCCACGCACTCGTCGGGCGTGACGATCCGGTACACGCCCTCCTCGCGCAGCTCCTCGACCGTCGTCGCCTTCGACCGCACCGCGGAGCGGATGTCCGCGGACTGCCAGGACGCGTAGGTCCGCGCCTCGTGCAGGAAGTGCCCGCCGTACTCGGCCCACGCGCGGTCCGGGTCCTGGGACAGATGCAGCAGCGGGGTGACCTCCGCCGGCATCATGGTCCAGCCCTCCGTCCCGTACTCCGCCAGCTGTTCCCGGTAGTACGCCTCCAGCTCCGGCAGATGCGCGCTCGGGAAGAACGGCAGCCCCAGCCGGGCCGCGCGCCGGGCGGCCGCCCGCGAGGAGCCCCCCACCAGCAGCAGCGGATGCGGCCGGGTGTACGGCGCCGGGGTCACCCTGACCGTGCGGCCGCGGTACGCGAACGGCTCGCCCGTCCACGCCTTCAGCAGCGTCTCCAGCAGCTCGTCCTGGATCCGGCCGCGCCGGCGCCACTCCACGCCCTGCTGCTCGTACTCCTCGGGCCGGTAGCCGATGCCGGCGACCGTGACCAGCCGTCCCCTGCCGATCAGGTCGAGCACGGCGATGTCCTCGGCCAGCCGCAGCGGATCGTAGAGCGGGCCGATGATCGCGGAGACGGTGACCGAGATCCGCCGCGTCGAGCCGAGGACCGCGCCGGCGAACACGAACGGGGAGGGCAGCCAGTTGTTGCCGGCCCCGTGGTGCTCCTCCGTCTGGACGGTGTCCACGCCGCGGTCGTCCGCGTACGCGGCCATCTCCAGCGCCGCGCGGTAGCGGGCCGCGAGATTCTCGGGCGTCGCGTCGGGCTCGACCAGATTGAAGCGGGCCACTGTGATGGCCATGGGAACGTCCCCCTCCGCCGGGTGTGAGCATGGCGAGGGGACCGTAGTTGACGCAGCGTCAGATGGAAATGCCCGCGGGCGCGGCTTCCTCGGCCGGCGCCCCCGCCGGCGCGTCAGCGCCCTTCGTGCGAGGCAGCACGGCGTACAGCGCCGCCGCGACCACGATCGTGGCCGCCCAGCCCAGGCCGTGCCGCCCGATCCAGGACGAGGCGAGCGGCCCGGCGAACCAGTCGACCTTCGTGAAGAGCAGCCCGGCCGCCAGCGCCACGCCCCAGGAGGCCATCGCCTGCCAGGCGAAGCCGCCCCGGTACCAGTACGCGCTGGTGCGGCCCGTGTCCATCAGCGCCCCGGCGTCGTAGGCGCGCCGGTGCAGCATGTCGACGCCGAAGACGCCGATCCACGCCGAGAACGCCACCGCGAGCAGCGTCAGAAAGGAGACGAACGAGCCGATGAAGCTGGTCGCGACCACCATCAGCAGGAAGCCGAAGACCAGGCTGATGACGGCGTTGACGCTGACCGCCCAGGCGCGCGGGACCGTGATGCCCAGCGTCTGCGCGGTGAATCCGGCGGAGTACATCGACATCGAGTTGATCAGCAGCATGCCCACCAGGGCGATCAGCAGATAGGGGACCGCGATCCACAGCGGCAGGATCTCGCCGATGAAGGCCACCGGGTCGCTGGCGCTCGCCAGGTCCGGCGTGGCGACCGCCATCACCGCGCCCATCAGCACCATGGGCAGCACGACGATGCCCGCGCCGCCGACGGTGGAGCCGACCATCGCCTTCGACGACGCCGTCCGGGGGAGATAGCGGGTGAAGTCGGGGCCCGAGGGGACCCAGCTGATGCCGCCCGCCGCGATGGTGCCGATGCCCGCGATCATCATCGCGTTCGACCCGGCGGGCTGGGCGAAGACCGCGGACCAGTCGGTGTCGGCGACCAGATAGACCAGCACCAGCACGCTGAACGCGCCGAAGAGATACGTCGACCAGGTGCTGCACACCCGCAGGGCGTTGATGCCGAGCCCGGAGACCAGGAAGGTGGCGGAGACGAAGGCCAGCAGGGTGACGACGATCAGCGGCGTGCTGCTCTCGACGTCGAAGAGCAGCCTCAGCACGGTCAGCACGGCGTACGCGCCGGTGACGGCGTTGATCGTCTCCCAGCCCCAGCGGGCGACCCAGATGAGCGAGCCGGGGAAGAGGTTCCCGCGCTGCCCGAAGACGGCCCGCGACAGCGCCATGCCCGGGGAGCCGCCGCGTTTTCCGGCGATGGAGATCAGGCCGACGATTCCGTACGACAGGACGGGCGCGGCGACCGCGACGACCAGCACCTGCCAGAAGTTCAGTCCGTTGAAGACGACCAGGCCCGCGCCCATGGTCAGCAGCAGGACGCTGATGTTCGCCGCCACCCAGGTCGGGAAGAGCTCACGGACACGGCCCGTGCGCTCGTCGTCGGGAACGGGCTCCAGGCCGCGGGTCTCTATAGCGCCGTCGGGCTCGGCAGACATACGTGCTCCGTCGAGGAAGGGGATGGGGGAGTCGAGGACCCAGTCTCGATCATCTGCCCGAAAGCGCCAAATAAAGAATCTTGGTCCGTGTGCGGTCCTCCGTGTCCGTCGACCATGGCGGCCGTGACTGATACTGGGTGGGTTATGGGAATCGAAATCCTCATCCTTGTTGTCGTCATCGCTCTGGTCGCGGTCGGCGCGATCAGCGGGCTCGTGGTCAGCAGCCGCAAGAAGAAGCAGCTGCCGCCCTCGGCGCCGTCGAGCACGCCGACCATCACTGCCCCGCCCGCCGAACCACAGGTCGGCGAGGACGCCGCGCCGACGGTCGAAGAGCCTCGCCGCACGATCGAGGAGGTCGACCTCCCCGAGGCCGCAGCCCCGGTGCTGGTCGAGGAGCCCGCGGCCCCCGAGATCGAGGTCCCGGAGCCGACCGCCGGCCGGCTGGTCCGGCTGCGCGCCCGCCTCGCCCGCTCCCAGAACTCGCTCGGCAAGGGGCTGCTCACGCTCCTGTCCCGGGACAACCTCGACGAGGACACCTGGGAGGAGATCGAGGACACCCTCCTCACCGCCGACGTCGGCGTCGCGCCGACCCAGGAGCTGGTCGAGCGGCTGCGCGAGCGGGTGCGGGTGCTGGGCACGCGTACGCCCGACGACCTGCGCACCCTGCTGCGCGAGGAGCTGCTGACCCTGGTCGGCACCGACTTCGACCGCGCCGTGAAGACCCACAGCGGGTCGGACACCCCGGGCGTCGTCATGGTCGTCGGCGTCAACGGCACCGGCAAGACCACGACCACCGGCAAGCTGGCCCGCGTCCTGGTCGCCGACGGCCGCTCCGTCGTGCTCGGCGCGGCGGACACCTTCCGCGCCGCCGCGGCGGACCAGCTCCAGACCTGGGGCGAGCGGGTCGGCGCGCGCACGGTCCGCGGCCCCGAGGGCGGCGACCCGGCGTCGATCGCGTTCGACGCGGTCAAGGAGGGCATCGCGGAGGGCGCGGACGTCGTCCTCATCGACACGGCGGGCCGGCTGCACACCAAGACCGGCCTGATGGACGAGCTCGGCAAGGTCAAGCGCGTCGTGGAGAAGCACGGCCCGCTGGACGAGATCCTGCTGGTGCTGGACGCCACGACCGGGCAGAACGGCCTGGTGCAGGCCCGCGTCTTCGCCGAGGTCGTGGACATCACCGGCATCGTGCTGACCAAGCTCGACGGCACGGCCAAGGGCGGCATCGTGGTCGCGGTCCAGCGGGAGCTGGGCGTCCCGGTGAAGCTGGTCGGGCTGGGGGAGGGCGCGGACGATCTGGCGCCCTTCGAGCCCGAGGCGTTCGTGGCTGCACTGATCGGAGACTGACGGGCTGATCGGAGACTAGGGGCCGGCCGGGGCGCTGCCCCGGACCCCGCCGCACACATCGCCGGACCGGCTGCACACGCAGCCCGTCCGGCGATTGCGTTCTCTATGGCGGTCGCGCTCTGTCGCGTTCTCTATGGCGGTCGCCTGCTCCAGGAGGCGGCGCCCCGCCTCAGTGGCCCCAGTGCGACCGGTGGCAGATGTACGCCAGCGTCCCCAGCAGAAGCCGCGCCTGCGGCGGCGTCGCCGTGTCCAGCGACGGCGGGCGCAGCCAGTGGACCGGGCCCAGCCCGCCGCGGTCCGAGGGCGGCGCGGTGATGTGCGTCCCGGGGCCCAGGCAGTGCAGATCGAGGTCCGCGTCGTCCCAGCCCATGCGGTACAGCAGCTCGGGCAGCTCGGCCGACGCCCCCGGGGCGACGAAGAACTGGCAGCGCCCGTCCGGCGTCGCCGAGACCGGGCCGAGCGGAAGTCCCATCCGCTCCAGCCGCACCAGCGCGCGACGGCCCGCCGGGGCGGCGACGTCCAGGATGTCGAAGGCGTGCCCGACCGGCAGCATCAGCGACGCCCCCGGCACCTCGGCCCATGCCGTGCCGACCTCGTCCAGCGTCGCGCCCGCCGGGATCTCGCCAGCGAAGTCGAGCGGATGGGCGCCGGGGGCCGCGCACCCCGCGTCCCCGCAGGAGCACCGACCGGACGCCGCTCGAGCTCCCGGCGCCACCGCCCAGCCCCACAGCCCTGTGTACTCGGCCGCCGCCGTGCACTCGGTGGTGCGGCCGCGGCGCCGTGAGCCGGGCCTGATCTCCCTGATCCCCCGGCTGCCGCCGATAGTGAAGCCCATGCCCCCTCCAACGGGTCGAATTCACCGGTGGTTACGACCCGAAGTCTCCCTGTGACACTGCGTCGCAACCGGTGAGGTTCCGGCGGCGCACGGTGGCGAGAGGGGGAGTGCGAACCGTGGCGCGCGCCTGCATGTGCACCGCTTCGCCGCCTCCTGATCGTCGTATGTCAAGTGAATCGCGCCCGGCGATAAGTGAGTTCATTCGAAGGGGTGGCGAATGGTGGCGATTCCGCAATCGCCCTCGCTAGACCAGTGATCGTAGGATTACTTTCGGTACACAGAGCCTGGAGGTTCGTGTGCACGCGGGTATGCCGGAGGCAACTCGCATTCCTGTTCGATGGGGCCCGACTTCCATACAGACGGCCGTGAACGACGGCATTCTGGTAGGGCTTTGCGGGGTACGAGGCGACATAGAGGCATCCGTGGATGGGGGCGTTCCAGTGGACGGCGGCACCGGCGCAGGCGGTACGCATACCGGCAAGCGCCCGAACGAGCAGTTGAGCTCGTGGTTCGTGCGCAGCGGCTGGTCCAAGGGCGAGCTCGCCCGGCAAGTGAACCGTCGGGCGCGCCAGATGGGCGCACACCACATCAGCACCGACACCTCTCGGGTGCGCCGCTGGCTCGACGGCGAACAGCCGCGCGAGCCGATCCCGCGCATCCTGTCCGAGCTGTTCTCGGAGCGCTTCGGCAGCGTCGTGGCGATCGAGGACCTCGGGCTGCGCTCGGCCCACCAGTCGCCTTCGGTGTCGGGAGTGGACCTGCCCTGGGCGGGCCCGCAGACCGTGGCCCTGCTCAGCGAGTTCTCCCGCAGCGACCTGATGCTCGCGCGGCGCGGCTTCCTCGGCACCTCGCTCGCGCTGGCCGCAGGCCCCGCCCTCATCGAGCCGATGCAGCGCTGGCTGGTGCCCTCCCCGGTCGGCGACTCCGGGCAGCCGGCGTCGCCCGCCGCGCTGCGCAGGGCGTCCCGGCTCTCCAAACCCGAGCTCGACCTGCTCGAGTCCACCACCGCGATGTTCCGTCAGTGGGACGCGCAGTGCGGCGGCGGACTGCGGCGCAAGGCGGTCGTGGGACAGCTCCACGAGGTGACCGACCTGCTGCAGGAGCCGCAGCCCCACGCCACCGCCCTGCGCCTGTTCAAATGCGCGGCCGAGCTCGCCGAGCTGGCCGGCTGGATGAGCTACGACGTGGGCCTCCAGCCCACCGCCCAGAAGTACTTCGTGCTCGCGCTCCACGCGGCCAAGGAGGCCGGCGACAAGCCGCTGGGCTCCTATGTGCTCTCCTCGATGAGCCGCCAGATGATCCACCTCGGCCGCCCCGACGACGCCCTGGAGCTCATCCATCTCGCGCAGTACGGCAGCCGCGACTGCGCCACCCCCCGCACCCAGGCGATGCTGTATGCGATGGAGGCCCGCGCCTACGCCAACATGGGCCAGCCGAGCAAGTGCAAGCGGGCCGTGCGCATGGCGGAGGACACCTTCTCCGACGCCGGCCTCGACGGCGAGCCCGAGCCCGACTGGATCCGGTTCTTCTCCGAGGCCGAGCTCAACGGCGAGAACGCGCACTCCTACCGCGACCTGGCCTATATGGCCGGCCGCAGCCCCACGTACGCCTCGCTCGCCGAGCCCGTCATGGAGCGCGCCGTCGACCTCTTCGGCAAGGACGAGGAGCACCAGCGGTCGTACGCACTGAACCTGATCGGCATGGCCACGGTCCATCTCCTGAAGAGGGAGCCCGAGCAGTCCACGATGCTCGCGGGCCAGGCGCTCGCGATCGCCAAGAAGGTCCGCTCCGAGCGCGTCAACACCCGGCTGCGCAAGACCCTCGACACGGTGGCCAGGGACTACGGCGACGTCGCCGAGGTCGCCCAGTTCACCGACCGGCTCACCGCCCAGCTGCCCGAGACCGCCGAGGCGGTCTGAGGGCGGACTCCCAGACCCCGGCCGCGACGCTCACCCCGAACAGCCCGACTCGGCTCCCCCTGCCAGGTCAGCCGGGTGAGCGCCGCGGCCGGCTCATGTCCGCGCCCGTAAAGGTTGCGGCATGGTAACGGCGGCCGAAGCCCCCGCCCGACAGTTCATGGGGGCGTAACACGCACGACCCCTTCGTCACTGCTGCGAAACATCGTGCGGCATCGGCGGAAACCGCGCTGCGCCAATCTCAGGGCGCATAACCGGCCCGCCCATCCGCTCAGGCACCGCCCGCACGCGGCCGCACCGACGACGAGGAGACGCCGATGCCCCCAGGCATCTCGACGCTTGCCGCAGAGACACCCACTCTGTCCGCAGCCAACACCGGCTTCATGCTCATCTGCTCCGCCCTGGTCATGCTGATGACGCCCGCCCTGGCCTTCTTCTACGGAGGCATGGTCCGGGTCAAGTCGACCCTGAACATGCTGATGATGAGCTTCATCAGCCTTGGAATCGTCACCATCCTGTGGGTGCTGTACGGCTTCAGCCTCGCCTTCGGGACCGACGTCGGCTCGGTGATCGGCTGGTCCTCCGACTACGTCGGACTGAGCGGCATCGGGATCAACCAGCTGTGGGACGGCTACACCATCCCGATCTACGTCTTCGCGGTCTTCCAGCTGATGTTCGCGGTCATCACGCCCGCGCTGATCAGCGGCGCACTCGCGGACCGCGTGAAGTTCAGCGCCTGGGCCCTGTTCATCACGCTGTGGGCCACGGCCGTCTACTTCCCGGTCGCGCACTGGGTATGGGGCACCGGCGGCTGGCTCTTCGAGATGGGCGTCATCGACTTCGCCGGCGGCACCGCCGTCCACATCAACGCGGGCGCGGCGGCCCTCGGCGTCATCCTCGTCATCGGCAAGCGCGTCGGCTTCAAGAAGGACCCGATGCGGCCGCACAGCCTGCCGCTGGTCATGCTCGGCGCCGGCCTCCTGTGGTTCGGCTGGTTCGGCTTCAACGCCGGCTCGTGGCTCGGCAACGACGACGGCGTCGGCGCGGTCATGTTCGTCAACACCCAGGTCGCCACGGCCGCGGCCATGCTCGCCTGGCTCGCCTACGAGAAGATCCGCCACGGCGCGTTCACCACGCTGGGCGCTGCGTCCGGCGCGGTCGCCGGCCTCGTCGCCATCACCCCCTCCGGCGGCTCCTGCTCCCCGCTCGGCGCGATCGCCATCGGCGCCATCGCCGGTGTGGTGTGCGCCATGGCCGTCGGCCTGAAGTTCAAGTTCGGCTACGACGACTCCCTCGACGTCGTCGGCGTCCACCTCGTCGGCGGTGTCATCGGCTCCCTGCTGGTCGGCTTCTTCGCCACCGGCGGCGTCCAGAACAAGGTCCAGGGCGTCTTCTACGGCGGCGGATTCGAGCAACTCGGCAAGCAGGCCATCGGTGTCTTCGCCGTCCTGGCCTACTCTCTGGTGGTGTCGGCCGTCCTCGCCTTCGTCCTCGACAAGACGATCGGGATGCGGGTCGACGAGGACGTCGAGGTCTCGGGCATCGACCAGGACGAGCACGCCGAGACCGCGTACGACTTCAGCGGAGCGGGCGGCGGCTCCGGCTCCCGCAAGGCCGTGGCCGCGCCGAGCGGCTCCGCCCCGGCCGCGGTCGCCACAGCACAGACGAAGAAGGTGGACGCATGAAGCTCATCACCGCAGTCGTGAAGCCGCACCGGCTGGACGAGATCAAAGAGGCCCTCCAGGCCTTCGGCGTCCAGGGGCTGACGGTCACCGAGGCCAGCGGATACGGCCGCCAGCGCGGCCACACCGAGGTCTACCGGGGCGCGGAGTACACCGTCGACCTGGTGCCCAAGGTCCGCATCGAGGTGCTCGTCGACGACGACGACGCGGAGCAGCTCGTCGAGGTCATCGTCAAGGCGGCCAGGACCGGCAAGATCGGCGACGGCAAGGTGTGGAGCGTCCCGGTGGACACGGCGGTACGCGTCCGAACGGGCGAGCGCGGCCCCGACGCCCTCTGACGCAGACGACAAGGAGCCGCTGGCGTGACGAGCCTTGAGACGACGACCGAAGCGGAAGACTCGGGACCCAGCGGCTATGCGGCGGCCCGGCTGCGCCTTCTCACCGAGAAGGCGCAGTCCGGGCCGCCGCGCCGTGCGGCGCTGGCCAAGCTGACCGACGGGTGGCTGTCCGCGCTGTTCGCCGCGGCCTGCGAGCAGGCCGGCGTGCGCGGCGCGGCGCTCGTCGCCGTCGGCGGCTACGGACGAGGCGAGCTCTCCCCGCGCAGCGACCTCGACCTGCTGCTCCTGCACGACGGGCGCGCCGACGCGGGCGCGCTCGCCGCCCTCGCCGACCGGGTCTGGTACCCCGTATGGGATCTGGGCCTCGCGCTCGACCACTCCGTGCGCACCGTCGGCGAGGCCCGCAAGACCGCGGGCGAAGACCTCAAGGTGCACCTCGGGCTGCTGGACGCCCGTCCCGTCGCGGGCGACCTGGGGCTCGCGGCCGCCCTGCGCACCTCCGTGCTCGCCGACTGGCGCAACCAGGCCCCCAAGCGGCTCCCCGAGCTCCATGAGCTGTGCCGGGAGCGCGCCGAGCGCCAGGGCGAGCTGCAGTTCCTGCTGGAGCCCGACCTGAAGGAGGCCAGGGGCGGACTGCGGGACGCCACCGCGCTGCGCGCCGTCGCCGCCTCCTGGCTCGCCGACGCCCCGCGCGAAGGGCTCGCCGAGGCCCGCAGGCAACTCTTCGACGCCCGGGACGCCCTGCACCTGACCACCGGGCGGGCCACCGACCGGCTCGCGCTCCAGGAGCAGGACCAGGTCGCAGCCGAGCTCGGGCTGCTGGACGGCGACGCGCTGCTGCGCCAGGTGTACGAAGCGGCCCGGACCGTCTCGTACGCCGCCGACGTCACCTGGCGCGAGGTCAACCGCGTCCTGCGAGCCCGCTCCGCACGCCCCAGGCTCCGCGCCATCCTCGGCGGCGGCCGCACTCCGCAGCCCGAGCGCACCCCGCTCGCCGAGGGCGTCGTCGAGCAGGACGGCGAGGCGATGCTCGCCCGCACCGCCAAACCCGAGCGCGACCCCGTCCTCCCGCTGCGGGCGGCCGCCGCGGCCGCGCAGTCGGGCCTGCCGCTCTCCCTGCACGCCGTGCGCCGCCTGGCCGCCACCGCACGCCCGCTGCCCGTGCCCTGGCCCGCCGAGGCCCGCGAGGAGCTCGTCACTCTGCTCGGCGCGGGGGAGTCGACCGTCGAGGTCTGGGAGGCGCTGGAGGCCGAGGGGCTGATCACCCGGCTGATCCCGGACTGGGAGCGGGTGCGCTGCCGGCCCCAGCGCAACCCCGTGCACACCTGGACCGTCGACCGCCACCTCGTCGAGGCCGCCGTCAGGGCCTCCTCGCTCACCCGCCGGGTGGGCCGCCCCGACCTGCTCCTCGTCGCCGCCCTGCTGCACGACATCGGCAAGGGCTGGCCGGGCGACCACTCCGTGGCCGGCGAGACCATCGCCCGCGACGTCGCGGCCCGGATCGGCTTCGACAAGGCGGACGTGGGCGTGATCGCCACGCTCGTACGCCACCACCTGCTGCTCGTCGAGACGGCGACCCGGCGCGACCTGGACGATCCGGCCACCGTCGCCTCCGTCGCCGAGGTCGTCGGCGCCGCGGGCACGCTGGAGCTGCTGCACGCCCTCACCGAGGCCGACGCGCTCGCCACCGGGCCCGCGGCCTGGTCGACCTGGCGCGGCTCGCTCGTGGCCGACCTGGTCAAACGCGTCGCGTCGGTCCTCGCGGGCGACGCCCCGCCCGAGCCCGAGCCCACCGAGCCCAGCGCCGAGCAGGAGCGGCTCGCGATCGAGGCGCTGCGCACCGGCGAGCCGGTCCTCGCCCTGCACGCCCACGGCGAGCCTCCCCAGGACCCCGACCCCGACCAGCCCGAGCCCGTCGGCGTCGAGCTGCTGATCGCCCTGCCCGACCAGCCGGGGGTGCTGCCCGCCGCGGCAGGCGTCCTGGCCCTGCACCGCCTCACCGTCCGCGCGGCCGACCTGCGCGCCGTCGACCTGCCCAGCGAGCTCGGCGAGCCCATCGGCGTCCTGCTGCTGAGCTGGCGCGTCGCCGCGGAGTACGGCTCCCTGCCGCAGGCCGCGCGGCTGCGCTCCGATCTCGTACGCGCCCTGGACGGATCGCTCGACGTCCCCGCGAAGCTCGCCGAGCGGGAGGCCGCCTACCCCCGGCGGCGCGGTGTGAAGGCCCCGCCGCCGCGGGTGACGGTCGCCCCGGCCGGCTCGCGGCTGGCGACCGTCATCGAGGTACGCGCCCAGGACGCGCCCGGCCTGCTGCACCGGATCGGCCGCGCGCTGGAGGGCGCGAAGGTCCGGGTCAGGAGCGCGCACGTCTCGACGCTGGGCGCGAACGCGGTGGACACGGTGTACGTGACGGACGAGCAGGGCGCTCCGCTGCCTCAGACGGCGGCGGCAGAGCTCGCGCGCGAGCTGGAGCGGGCGCTGAGCTGACCGCGGCGCCCGCGCCCGCACCGCGACCGGGCATGCACCGGGCTCGGGCATGCACCGGGCCCGGGCACGCACCGTGTCCCCGCACGCACCGCGTCCCCGCGCCCACACGGGCGAGGACGCGGGGATTTGCGGCCCCCGTCCGGTATTTCCACCGGGCAGGGGCCACCGAGCTTTCCCGGGCAGATACCCTGGAGGGCGTTGACCGCCCCGCCCCCGACCTTGAGGACCGACGAGCGCAGTGTTCGATACTCTCTCCGACCGCTTGGCGAACACCTTCAAGACCCTTCGGGGCAAAGGAAGGCTTTCCGAGGCGGACATCGACGCCACGGCCCGTGAGATCCGTATCGCCCTGCTCGAGGCGGATGTCGCCCTCCCCGTCGTCCGGGCCTTCATCAAGCAGGTCAAGGAGCGCGCGAGCGGCGCCGAGGTCTCCCAGGCGCTGAACCCCGCCCAGCAGGTCATCAAGATCGTCAACGAAGAGCTGATCACGATCCTCGGCGGCGAGACCCGCCGTCTGCGGTTCGCCAAGACCGCTCCCACCGTGATCATGCTCGCCGGCCTCCAGGGCGCCGGCAAGACGACCCTCGCCGGAAAGCTGGGCCTCTGGCTCAAGAGCCAGGGCCACTCCCCGCTGCTGGTCGCCTGCGACCTCCAGCGCCCCAACGCCGTCAACCAGCTCGCGGTCGTCGCCGAGCGCGCCGGCGTCGGCGTCTACGCGCCCCAGCCGGGCAACGGCGTCGGCGACCCGGTCCAGGTCGCCAAGGACTCCGTCGAGTACGCGCGGACCAAGCAGTTCGACATCGTCGTCGTCGACACCGCCGGCCGCCTCGGCATCGACCAGGAGCTGATGCAGCAGGCCGCGGACATCCGCGACGCCGTCTCTCCCGACGAGATCCTCTTCGTCGTCGACGCGATGATCGGCCAGGACGCGGTCAACACCGCCGAGGCCTTCCGCGACGGCGTCGGCTTCGACGGCGTGGTGCTCTCCAAGCTGGACGGCGACGCCCGAGGCGGCGCCGCCCTGTCGGTCGCGCACGTCACCGGCCGCCAGATCATGTTCGCCTCCAACGGCGAGAAGCTCGACGAGTTCGACGCGTTCCACCCGGACCGCATGGCGTCCCGCATTCTCGGCATGGGCGACATGCTCTCCCTGATCGAGAAGGCCGAGCAGACCTTCAGCCAGGAAGAGGCCGCCAAGATGGCCTCCAAGCTGGCGAGCAGCAAGGGCAAGGACTTCACGCTCGACGACTTCCTGGCCCAGATGGAGCAGGTCCGCAAGATGGGCTCCATCTCCAAGCTGCTCGGGATGCTGCCCGGCATGGGGCAGATCAAGGACCAGATCAACAACATCGACGAGCGCGAGGTCGACCGCACCGCCGCGATCATCAAGTCGATGACCCCTGGTGAGCGCCACGACCCGACGATCATCAACGGCTCGCGCCGCGCCCGTATCGCCAAGGGCTCGGGCGTCGAGGTCAGCTCGGTCAAGAGCCTGGTGGAGCGGTTCTTCGAGGCCCGCAAGATGATGTCGAAGATGGCCCAGGGCGGCGGGATGCCGGGCATGCCGGGCATCCCCGGCATGGGCGGCGGCCCCGGCCGGCAGAAGAAGCAGCAGAAGGTCGCCAAGGGCAAGCGCAAGAGCGGCAACCCGATGAAGCGCAAGGCCGAGGAGCAGGCGGCCGCGGCCCGTCGCGAGCAGGCGGCGCAGGGCGGGGCGTTCGGCCTCCCGGCGGGCGAGCCGGGCAAGGACTTCGAGCTGCCGGACGAGTTCAAGAAGTTCATGGGCTGACCTGGGCCCCCGCGCCCCAGGGCGCATGGACCCACGGACCCACGGAGGAAGGGCCCGCGACCGCACCGGTCGCGGGCCCTTCCCGCGCCCGGCCGGCTGGGGGCGTACGCGGTACGTGTCCGCAGGGCTCCGGGGGTACGCGGTACGTGTCCGCCGGCTCAGGGCGTACGTCGTACGCGCCCGTCGGCTCAGGGCGTACGTCGTACGTGTCCGCAGGCTCAGGGCGTACGCGCGATCAGGTACCGGAAGACGTTCGGCATCCACACCGTCCCGTCGCTCCGCCGGTGCGGATGCAGCGCCTCGGTGATCTCCTTCTCCACCTGCGACTCGTCCGACGCCTCGATCGCCGCCGCGTACAGGCCCGTCGACAGCAGCCCCCGCACCGCGCTCTCCATGTCGGCGTAGCCGAAGGGGCACGACACCCGGCCCGAGCCGTCCGGCTTCAGGCCCGCCTGCGCCGCCACGTCCTCCAGGTCGTCCCGCAGGGCCGCACGCCAGCCGCCGCCCGTACGGAGCCGCTCCGTCAGCTTGCCCGCGACCCGCAGCACCCCGGACGTCGCGCAGCGCTCCGGCGGACCCCAGCCCGTCAGCACCACCGCGCCTCCGCGCTCCGAGTGCGCGACCGCGGCCGCCAGCTCCGCCCCGAGCCCCTCGGCGTCGCCGGCCGCGCAGCCGATCGGCGAGAACGCCGTGACCAGGTTGTAGAGCCCGCCCGCCGGCTGAGCGGCAGCCGCCGCGTCGCCTTGCGCGAACACCGCGTCCGGGGCCGTGTCCGAGGCCATCCGCTCCCGCGCCAGCGCCAGGCGCTCAGGGTCGGCGTCGACCCCGGTCACCTGCGCCCCGCGCGCCGCGGCCAGCACCAGCGCGAGCCCCGAACCGCAGTCCAGGCCCAGCAGCCGGGTGCCCGGACCGACCTCCAAGCGCTCGTACACCGCCTCGTACAGGGGGACGAGCATGCGTTCTTGGATCTCCGCCCAGTCCCGCGCCCGCGCACACGCCTGCGCAGAGGGCGCGGAGGCAGCCGAGGACGCCGAAGCCGCCGGATCTGGAGTCGCGGACATGGCGTGCGGCCGGTGCTGGACGAGCGTTGGTGTCATCGAAAGCGCCCCAATCCGCCGAGAGGTGGGTTGTGCTCTGAAGGTCCGCCCCCGTGTCCCCCGCGTGCATCCGCATGCGCTCCCCCGTATGCCAGAGAACTGCGCATGCGTCCTCCCGTCCAGGGGTTGTATGGCTTTGCTTGTGCGCTCGGGGCGTGCGCCCCCCACGGGGCTGATCGATTCACGGATAGGACCCCTGTCGCCGTACGATGCGCGCCATGGCAAAGGCACCCGTTCTCACGCCCCAGGCGGAAGACTTCCCGCGCTGGTACCAGGACCTGATCAACAAGGCCGAACTGGCGGACAACGGCCCGGTGCGCGGCACCATGGTCATCCGGCCGTACGGCTACGGCCTGTGGGAGCGGATGCAGCAGGAGATGGACGCCCGCATCAAGGACGCGGGCGCTCAGAACGCCTACTTCCCGCTCTTCATCCCCCAGTCTTACCTGACCCGGGAAGCTGAGCACGTCGAGGGCTTCGCGCCGGAGCTCGCGGTGGTCACGCACGGTGGCGGCAAGGAGCTCGAGGAGCCCGTCGTCGTACGCCCCACCTCCGAGACGATCATCAACGACTACTTCTCCAAGTGGGTGCAGAGCTACCGCGATCTGCCGCTGCTGATCAACCAGTGGGCGAACGTGGTCCGTTGGGAGATGCGCCCCCGGGTCTTCCTCCGTACGACGGAGTTCCTCTGGCAGGAGGGGCACACCGCCCACGCCACGTACGAGGACGCCCGTGACTATGCCGCGTACATCCACAAGGAGGTCTACGCGGACTTCATGGCAAACGTCCTCGGCATCGACGTCGTCCTCGGCCGCAAGACGCCCAGGGAGCGCTTCGCCGGCGCCATCAACACCCTCACGCTCGAAGGCATGATGGGCGACGGCAAGGCCCTTCAGATGGGCACGAGCCACGAGCTCGGCACCAACTTCGCCAAGGCCTTCGACACCCAGTACCTCTCCAAGGAGGGGCGCCAGGAACTGGTCTGGCAGACCTCCTGGGGCACCTCCACCCGGATGGTCGGCGGGCTGATCATGTCGCACGGCGACGACGACGGACTGCGCGTGCCGCCGAGGCTCGCGCACGTCCAGGTCGTCGTCATGGCCATCAAGGGCGACGAGGCCGTCGCCAAGGTCCGTGAGATCGGCGACCGGCTGAAGGCCGCCGGCCTGCGCGTCCACGTCGACGACCGGACCGACACGCCGTTCGGCCGCCGTGCGGTGGACTGGGAGCTCAAGGGCGTTCCGGTGCGGATCGAGATCGGCCCGCGCGACCTGGAGGCGGGCACGGCGATGCTGGCCCGCCGCATCCCCGGGGGCAAGGAGCCCGTGCGCATCGACGCGCTGGAGGAGCTGCTGCCGAAGGTCCTCGAAGAGGACCAGGCGCTGCTGCTGCAGCAGTCGCGCGACCGCCGCGAGTCCCGTACCAGCGACGTCGCGACGATCGAGGAGGCCGCCGAGGCAGCGGTCGCCGGCGGCTGGGCCCGCATCCCGTGGGCGACGCTGGGCCAGGAGGGCGAGACCAAGCTGGCCGAGCAGTCCGTGTCCGTGCGCTGTCTGGTGGCCGAGGACGGGTCGGTGCCCGACGCCGACGACGCTCCCGGTACTGTCGCGATCGTGGCCCGCGCCTACTGACGTCTTCGCGGCGCCCCTGGGACCCTGCTCTGAACGCTCTGGACCCCCCGGGCGCCGTGGACGCCGACCGGCGGCCGCCGACCCGCGGCCCCGGTCAACGCCCGCCCCGGCGCGCGGTGTTCGTCTACGCGCTGGGGCGTACGCGCCACTACGTACCAGCTTGTGATGAGCTGCGATGCTTCTCCGCAGATCAGCGCACCCGCCCTCGTCAGGACACATCAATGGCAACTGACGGGTACGTGCAAAATATTTGTGATGCCCCGGAATGGAACCCGCGAGCGCCTCGGCTCGTTATCACGACGTGAGCACGACACCACCTGTTCTCGCCGCAGAGCTGGCACAGGCGTGGGCCGATATTCAGCGGCACCACCCCGAGCTGCCCGATCTTGCCGCGCCAGAGTCCCTGATCGGAGAGTCCTCGTCCGCATGCGGCGCGGAGCTCTCCTTCGAGCGACTGCTTCACGAAGCAGTCCATGGCATCGCCGCCGCCCGAGGTGTCCGCGACACCTCACGCGCCGGCCGCTATCACAACCGCCGGTTCCTGGCGATCGCCGAGGAGATGGGCCTGGACCACGCGGAGGAGCCGCATCCCAGCAGCGGTTTCTCCCTGGTCGCGCTCAATCCCGAGGCCAAGCGCCGCTACCGCCCCACGATCGAGAGACTGCAGCGCGCTCTCAAGGCGCACACCGTGGCCACCGCGTCGGACACCAAGCGCTCCTTCAGAGGACCGGCCGCCCGGCACGGCTCCTCCGGCGGCGGCGTGCGGGTCAAGGCGGTCTGCGACTGCGGGCGCAACGTCCGGGTGGTGCCCTCGGTCCTCGCCCAGGCGCCCATCGTCTGCGGCGGCTGCGGCAAGCCCTTCCGCATCCCGGAAGTCGTGGGCGCGGCAAGCTGAGCGTCGGGGCCGAGAGCGCAGGCCGGCCGACGGGCGACTGCGCAGCCGCTCAGCCGCGGGCTGAGCGGCCCCGCCCGGGTGCCTGCCCGCCGACGGGGGCGGTGTGCGGCGCCCCGCGGGCGAGGTGCGCCTCAGGCGTGTGGCACAATGTCTAGCTGTACTCGACAGCCGCATAGGAACCCTCTCGCCTCCGGCTGACGCGTCCATCGGGCACCCCGAGTACCGCAACCCCACGTGGCATCTCGTTGTGCCCAACCACGTCAAGACCAGGAGACACCACTCCCGTGGCAGTCAAGATCAAGCTGAAGCGTCTCGGCAAGATTCGCCAGCCCCACTACCGCATCGTCGTCGCCGACTCCCGTACCCGCCGTGACGGCCGGGCCATCGAGGAGATCGGTCTGTACCACCCGACGTACAACCCGTCGCGCATCGAGGTCGACTCGGACCGCGCCCAGTACTGGCTGTCCGTCGGCGCCCAGCCGACCGAGCCGGTTCTCGCGATCCTGAAGCTCACCGGCGACTGGCAGAAGCACAAGGGCCTCCCGGCCCCGGCGCCGCTGCTCCAGCCGGCGACGAAGGAAGACAAGCGCGCCTCCTTCGACGCCTTCGCCAAGGCTCTCGAGGGCGACGACGCCAAGGGTGAGGCCATCACCCCGAAGGCGAAGAAGGCCGAGAAGAAGGCGGACGAGGCCGAGGCCGCTCCCGCCGAGTCGACCGAGGCCTGAGCATGCTCGAGGAGGCTCTCGAGCACCTCGTGAAGGGCATCGTCGACAACCCGGACGACGTGCAGGTGGCCTCGCGCACTCTGCGCCGCGGCCGCGTGCTGGAGGTCCGGGTCCACCCCGACGATCTCGGTAAGGTGATCGGCCGCAACGGCCGCACCGCGCGCGCCCTGCGCACCGTCGTGGGCGCCATCGGCGGCCGTGGCATCCGCGTCGACCTCGTCGACGTGGACCAGGTTCGCTGACACAAGCAACACCGGCAACGGGCCGGGGAGGGCCTTAGGGCCGTCCCCGGCCCGTAGTCGTCGACAGGCTCGACAGGAGAGAGTGCGAAGTGCAGTTGGTAGTCGCGCGGATCGGCCGCGCCCACGGGGTCAAGGGCGAGGTCAGCGTCGAGGTGCGCACGGACGAGCCGGAGCTGCGGCTCGGGCCCGGGGCCGTGCTGGCCACCGACCCCGCCGCCCGCGGACCGTTGACCATCGAGACCGGCCGGGTGCACAGCGGCCGGCTGCTGCTGCGCTTCGAGGGCGTACGGGACCGCAACACGGCCGAGACCCTGCGCAACACCCTGCTGATCGCCGAGGTCGACCCGCAGGAGCTGCCCGACGACCCCGACGAGTACTACGACCACCAGCTGATGGACCTCGACGTGGTCCTCGCCGACGGCACTGAGGTCGGCCGCATCACCGAGATCAGCCACCTGCCCTCGCAGGACCTGTTCATCGTGGAGCGCCCCGACGGCAGCGAGGTGATGATCCCCTTCGTCGCGGAGATCGTGTCCGAGATCGACCTGGAGGAGCAGCGCGCCGTCATCACGCCGCCGCCCGGGCTCCTGGACGAGGCCGAGGCGGAGATCGCGTCGGCCAGGGACGCCGAGGCCGAGGCTGCGGACGCCGAGGCTGCGGACGCCGAGGACGCCGAGGACAGTGACGCCGGGGACGAGTCGTCGAAGGACGCGCGCTGATGCGGCTCGACGTCGTCACGATCTTCCCCGAGTACCTGGAGCCGCTGAACGTCTCCCTCGTCGGCAAGGCACGCGCGCGCGGCCGGCTCGACGTACACGTTCACGACCTCCGCGGCTGGACGTACGACCGGCACAACACCGTCGACGACACCCCGTACGGCGGCGGTCCGGGCATGGTCATGAAGACCGAGCCCTGGGGCGACGCCCTCGACGACGTCATGGCGAGCGGATACGAGACGGGCGCGCACGGCCCGGTCCTGGTGGTGCCCACCCCCAGCGGCCGCCCCTTCACCCAGGAGCTCGCCGTCGAGCTCTCCGAGCGTCCATGGCTGATCTTCGCTCCGGCCCGCTATGAAGGCATCGACCGCCGGGTGATGGACGAGTACGCGACCCGGATGCCGGTGTACGAGGTGTCCATCGGGGACTACGTCCTGGCCGGCGGCGAGGCCGCCGTCCTCGTGATCACCGAGGCCGTGGCCCGGCTGCTGCCCGGCGTCCTGGGCAACGCCGAGTCCCACCGCGACGACTCCTTCGCGCCCGGCGCGATGGCGAACCTCCTCGAGGGGCCCGTCTACACCAAGCCGCCCGAGTGGCGCGGGCGGGACATCCCGCCGGTGCTCACCAGCGGCCACCACGGGAAGATCGCGCGCTGGCGGCGGGACGAGGCTTTCCGCCGTACCGCCCTCAACAGGCCCGATCTGATCGAGCGCTGCGATCCCGCGGCCTTCGACAAGAAGGACCGCGAGACCCTCTCCATCCTGGGCTGGGCGCCGGAGCCCGGGGGCCGATTTTGGCGCAGGCCGCAGGCCGTGGAAGAATAGGCGGCTGCTGTACGTCCGGCTGGCGCCCCTGCCACAGGGGGTACGACGCCCGCTCGACGCGGACAGCACTCTGGAACTCATCTCGATCATTCCGCTGATGACCTGTGGCATCGGCGAGGAAGCAGACCAACATGGCTCACCTGCTCGACGACGTCAACGCCGCTTCGCTGCGCAGCGACGTTCCCGCCTTCCGCCCCGGCGACACCGTGAACGTCCACGTTCGCGTCATCGAGGGCAACCGCTCCCGTATCCAGCAGTTCAAGGGCGTCGTCATCCGCCGCCAGGGCTCGGGCATCAGCGAGACCTTCACGGTCCGCAAGGTCTCCTTCTCCGTCGGCGTCGAGCGCACCTTCCCGGTGCACAGCCCGATCTTCGAGAAGATCGAGCTCGTCACCCGCGGTGACGTCCGTCGCGCCAAGCTCTACTACCTGCGCGAGCTGCGCGGCAAGGCTGCCAAGATCAAGGAGAAGCGCGACAACTGAGCTTCGGCTCACACTCGCGCACGGGCCACAGGGGCCGCCGGATAGGCTCTGGCCCCGATGGACACCGAAGCACAGCACACAGAGCGCGACCGCTCTTCCGCCCCCGGAGCCGGGGTTGAGGGAGAGGGGTCGCGCTCTGTGCGTTCGTCCCGCTCCGCCGCGGAAGCCGGTCGTACGGGCGCGGAGGCCGTTCGTACAGGCGGGGAGGCGGATCGATCCGCCAGGGAAGCCGATCAGTCCGGCGGGGACGAGGCTCGCACCAGCGCGGACTCGGCGCGCTCTACAGGGCGTTCGTCCCGCTCCGCCGCGCGTTCTGCTCGGCGCCCCTTTACGCCTCTCTCACGCCTGTCTGTGCTGTCATGGCGTTCGGCAGGGCTGCTCGGCGCCGCCTGCACGGTCTTCTTGCTGCTGCTGAGCCAGTTCGTGGTGCAGCCCTTCCAGATCCCCAGCACCTCTATGGAGCCGGCTCTGAGGGTCGGGGACCGGGTGCTGGTGAACAAGCTGGCGTACAGCTTCGGGTCCGAGCCGGAGCGCGGAGACGTGATCGTCTTCGACGGAACGGGCTCCTTCGTGCAGGAGACCGTGCGGGAGAATCCCGTCAGCGCGTTCACACGCGGGGTCCTCTCGGCACTCGGGCTGTCCGAGCCCGCCGAGACCGACTTCGTCAAGCGCGTGGTGGGTGTGGGCGGCGACCGTGTCGTCTGCTGCGACAAGGGGGGCAGGATCGAGGTGAACGGGGTAGCGGTCGACGAGCCGTACCTGCACGCCGGCGACGCCCCTTCCGAGGTGGCCTTCGACATCGTGGTGCCTCAGGGCACGCTATGGGTCATGGGGGACCACCGGAGCGCCTCGCGCGACTCTCGCGACCACCTCGGCGAGCCGGGCGGCGGCATGGTGCCCGTCGACGAGGTGATCGGGCGCGCCGACTGGATCGCCTGGCCCGTGGGCCGCTGGTCCTCGCTGGAGCCCGGCGACGCCTTCTCCCGCGTGCCGGAGCCCGCGCGAACGCCGGGCGGCGCCCATGGGTAACCGCGGGCGTCGGGCGAGCCACCGGGCGGACACCCGGCTGCCTACGGGGACCCGCCCGACCGACGGGGCCCGGACGCTGCCGGGGCGCGCCGAGCGGCGCAAGCTCGCCCTGAAGGTGAAGCGCAAGCGCCGCCGGTCCGCCGTCAAGGAGATACCCCTCCTGATAGGCGTGGCGGTGATGATCGCCCTGGTGCTGAAGACGTTCCTGGTGCAGGCCTTCGTCATCCCGTCGGGCTCTATGGAGCAGACGATCCAGATCCAGGACCGCGTTCTGGTCGACAAGCTCACGCCGTGGTTCGGCTCCAAGCCGCAGCGCGGCGACGTCGTCGTCTTCAGGGACCCCGGAGGCTGGCTGCCGCCGGAGGAGAAGCAGAAGGACGATCCGGTAGGGATCAAGCAGATCAAGCAGGGGCTGACCTTCATCGGCCTGCTGCCGTCCGACGACGAGCAGGACCTCATCAAGCGGGTCGTGGCGGTCGGCGGGGACACCGTGCGGTGCTGCGACGCCAGCGGGAAGGTCACCGTCAACGGCGTGCCGCTCAGCGAGCCCTATATCTACCCGGGAAACGCCCCCTCCAAGATCAATTTCGAGGTGACGGTGCCCGCCGGGCGGATCTTCGTGCTGGGGGACCACCGCGAGGACTCCGCCGACTCCCGTTTCCACCTGGACGAGAAGGACCGCGGGACCGTTTCGGAGGAGGAGGTCGTCGGGCGGGCCGTCGTCATCGCGTGGCCGCTGAATCGTTGGAGCAAACTGGAGGAGCCGGAGACGTACGGATCCGTGCCGGACGCGCCCGCGGGGACGGCCGCCGCGCTCCCCGTGTCGAATAGTGTGTCTCCTCAGGGTCGAAACGGATTGATCCTGCTCCCGAGCCCTGCGGAACTCCCGCTCGTTATGGGAGTGGTGGGCCTGCGTCTTCTACGGGGCAGGCGGTTCGCACGGAGTGAGGAGTGGATGTGGGGGATGTGGCGGTCGGCGCACGTTCCGGACACGACGAGCCCGAGGAGAGGCCCAGGCAGCTCGCCGAGTCGTCCCCGGCCGTGACGGGGTCGGCGGAGACGGACGGCGAGTCCGGCACATCGGACGCGTCCGGTCCGGGCGAGTCCTCGCACGGCAGCGGTACGGGACAGAAGAAGCAGCGTTCCTTCTGGAAGGAGCTGCCGCTCCTGATCGGTATCGCGCTGCTTCTGGCGCTCCTGATCAAGACCTTCCTGGTGCAGGCGTTCTCGATCCCCTCGGACTCGATGCAGAACACCCTGCAGCGCGGCGACCGGGTGCTGGTCGACAAGCTCACCCCGTGGTTCGGCTCCGAGCCGGAGCGCGGCGAGGTCGTCGTCTTCCACGACCCGGGCGGCTGGCTGGAGGACGAGGCCGTCCCCGAGCCCAACATCGTGCAGGAGTTCTTGAGCTTCATCGGCCTGATGCCGTCGGCCGAGGAGAAGGACCTGATCAAGCGGACCATCGCGGTCGGCGGCGACACCGTGGAGTGCAAGAAGGGCGGCCCGGTCAAGGTCAACGGCAAGGCGCTGGACGAGCCGTACATCTACCCGGGCGACACCCCCTGCGACGACCAGCCCTTTGGGCCGCTGAAGGTGCCGGACGACAAGATCTGGGTGATGGGCGACCACCGCCAGAACTCCCAGGACTCCCGGTACCACCAGGAGGACGTGAACGGCGGATTCGTGCCGGTCGACAAGGTCGTCGGACGCGCTGTCGTGGTCGCCTGGCCGATCGGCCGCTGGTCCACGCTGCCGGTGCCTGACACCTTCGACCAGCCGGGACTCAACGCCGCCGGGGCCGTCGTGCCTCCGGCGCTGGGCCTGGCGGGCGCGCTGCCGATCGTCCTGTGGCGCAGGAGGAGGCTGACCGGCGCCCGTACCGCCGGGTAGGGTGCCGTCCCAGATCGCGATCCCCGGGGATGTCTCCCGGGGACGAGTCTCCGAGGCAGGGGAGCGCTGGGATGAGCGGAACAGGACGTACGGACGACGGCCACGGCCGCCTGGGCAGCGCACTGTCGGGGCTGGCCGTGGCCGTCGGCTGTGTGCTCTTCCTCGGCGGGTTCATCTGGGGGGCCGTGGTCTACCAGCCGTACACCGTGCCGACCGACTCGATGTCCCCGACCGTCAATGTGGACGACCGGGTGCTGGCGGAGCGGATCGACGGCGACGACGTGCGGCGCGGGGACATCGTCGTCTTCCGCGACAAGCAGTGGGGCGGCGATACGCCCATGGTCAAGCGCGTGGTCGGGGTGGGCGGCGACACGGTCGCCTGCTGCGGCGACGGCGGCAAGCTGACGATTAACGGCAAGCCCATTGACGAACCGTATCTGCGGACCAAGGGCCCGGCCTCGAACAACTTCACCGCGACCGTGCCCGAGGGGCAGCTGTTCCTGCTCGGCGACGAGCGCATGGGGTCGCTGGACTCCCGCTCGCACCTTCAGGACGCCGGGCAGGGCGCGGTGCCGCGCTCGGCGGTGACGGCGCGCCTGGACGCCGTGGCCTGGCCGCTGGACGGCGGACTGGTGGAGCGGCCGGAGGGCTTCGCACAGCTGCCCGGCGGGGTGTCGCAGCCGGGGCCGGTGGTGCTGATCGTGGGCGCTGTGGCGGCCGGCGCGCTGCTGATCGTGGGCGGAGCCGCGTACGGGCCCGTCGCGCGGCTGCTGACGAGGTCGCGGCGCGGGGCTGCGGACGGCGACCGGAGCAAGACGGCTGCCCATGTCGGTTGAGCGCGGCGGGCCGTCCGACGACTCCTCTGAGGGGCCCTTGGGAGGTCCTGTCGGAGCTGCCTCGGGGGCTCGCTTCGCGGCGCCGTCCGACAGCGCGTCCGACGCCGCTCCCAGCTCGCCCGGCGGTGTGAGTGGCGGGGCCGGGGACAGGTACGAGGGCGGGCTGCGGCAGGTCGCGCGGGTCGTGCTGCTCGATCCGCAGGACCGCGTTCTGCTGCTGCACGGCCATGAGCCCGACGACCCCTCCGACGACTGGTGGTTCACCCCCGGCGGCGGCCTGGAGGGCGGCGAGAGCCGGGCGGAGGCCGCGCTGCGCGAGCTGGCGGAGGAGACCGGCATCACCGAGGTGGAGCTCGGGCCGGTGCTGTGGCAGCGGCACTGCTCGTTCCCCTTCGACGGCCGCCGCTGGGAGCAGGACGAGTGGTACTTCCTGGCACGTACCGCGCAGACCGCGACCGCGCAGCACGGCCTGACCGAGCTGGAGCGGCGAAGCGTCGCGGGCCTGAGGTGGTGGACCTCCGCCGAACTGTCGGCGGCGCGTGAGACGGTGTATCCGACCAAGCTCGCCGAGCTGCTGCGCACGCTGCTCGACGAGGGTCCTCCGAGTGCACCGGTGGTCCTGGCTCCCGAAATCGCCTAGGGGCTGACGGGGCTGGCGCACAATAGGGGGACGCACGGCTGAAGGGGAACATGCCATGAGCGCCGAGGACCTCGAGAAGTACGAGACCGAGATGGAGCTGAAGCTCTACCGGGAGTACCGAGACGTCGTCGGGCTGTTCAAATACGTGATCGAGACCGAGCGGCGCTTCTACCTCACCAACGACTACGAGATGCAGGTGCACTCGGTCCAGGGCGAGGTCTTCTTCGAGGTCTCGATGGCGGACGCCTGGGTCTGGGACATGTACCGCCCGGCCAGGTTCGTCAAGCAGGTGAGGGTGCTCACGTTCAAGGACGTGAACATCGAGGAGCTCAACAAGAGCGATCTCGAGCTGCCGGGCGGCTGATCGCCCCGCGGGGGTCACCCTCGCGGGTGGCGGAGTTGTCCACAGTCGACAGGTTTTCCACCAAGATCCACACGTGGGGGTCTGACGCGTCACAGTCGGTGCCGGAGGTGGTGCCGATATGAACGCGACGGGGGCACTGGGACGGTTCGGCGAGGCGCTGGCGGCACGGCTGCTGGCCGAGGCCGGTATGACGGTGCTGGCGCGGAACTGGCGCTGTGGACGGTCCGGCGAGATCGACATCGTGGCCAGGGACGGCGACGCGGTGGTCGTCTGCGAGGTCAAGACCCGCAGAGCGGGCGTGCACGGACCGTTCGAGCATCCGATGGCCGCGATCACGCCGGCGAAGGCGGAGCGGCTGAGACGGCTCGCCGAGTGCTGGTTGGACCGGCACGGCGGCCCGCCCGCCGGCGGGGCGCGCATCGACCTCGTGGGCGTGGTCGTGCCCCGCGTGGGCGCCCCGGTCGTGGAGCACGCCAGGGGGGTGGCCTGAATGGGGTTCGCTCGCGCGTGTTCCGTGGCGCTGGTGGGCGTCGAAGGGGTCGTCGTCGAGGTCCAGGCGGACCTGGAGCCGGGAGTGGCCGCGTTCGCGCTGGTCGGGCTGCCGGACAAGAGCCTGGTGGAGAGCCGGGACCGGGTCAGGGCCGCCGTGGTGAACTCCGGCGCCCAGTGGCCGCAGAAGAAGCTCACGGTGGGGCTCAGCCCGGCGTCCGTGCCCAAGAGCGGCAGCGGTTTCGATCTGGCCGTGGCGATCGCGGTGCTCGGCGCCTCGGAGCGCATCGACCCCCGGGCCATGGCCGACCTGGTGCTGATCGGGGAGCTGGGGCTGGACGGCCGGGTGCGGCCGGTGCGCGGGGTGCTGCCCGCGGTGCTCGCCGCGGCGGAGGCGGGGTACCGGCAGGTGGTGGTCCCCGAGCAGACGGCGGGGGAGGCCTCATTGGTGCCAGGGGTGTCCGTGCTGGGCGTCCGGAGTCTGCGCCAGCTCATCGCCGTGCTGAGCAATGAGCCCGTGCCCCAGGAGGAGCCCGCGCCCGAGGGCCGCCCCGACCCCATGCTGGCCGGGCTGATGCTGCCCGGCGCGGGAGTCGGCACCGGGCTCGCGCCCTCGGCGGCGGAGGGCCCGGACCTCGCCGACGTGGCCGGGCAGGGCGCGGCGCGCACGGCGCTGGAGGTGGCGGCGGCGGGCGGCCACCATCTGCTGCTGCACGGCCCGCCGGGCGCCGGCAAGACGATGCTGGCGGAGCGGCTGCCCGGCGTGCTGCCGCCGCTGACCAGGCAGGAGTCCCTGGAGGTCACGGCGGTCCACTCGGTGGCGGGCATCCTGCCACCGGGCCAGCCCCTGGTGCGCACGCCGCCGTACTGCGCGCCGCACCACTCGGCGACGATGCAGTCGCTGGTCGGCGGGGGGAACGGGCTGCCGAGGCCGGGAGCGGTGTCCCTGGCGCACCGGGGCGTGCTGTTCCTCGACGAGACACCCGAGTTCTCGGGCAAGGCACTGGACGCGCTGCGCCAGCCGCTCGAGTCCGGGCATGTGGTGGTGGCGCGGAGCGCCGGAGTGGTGCGGCTGCCGGCACGCTTTCTGATGGTGCTCGCCGCCAACCCCTGCCCCTGCGGGCGGCACACCCTGCACGGAGCCGGGTGCGAGTGCCCGCCGTCGGTGATCCGCAGATACCAGGCGCGGCTGTCCGGGCCGCTGCTCGACCGGGTCGACCTGCGGGTCCAGGTGGAGCCGGTCAACCGCGGGGATCTGCTGGGCCAGGGCGGCCGGGGCGAGTCGACGGCGGCCGTCGCGCTGCGGGTGAGAGAGGCCAGGGAGCGGGCGGCCGCACGGCTGCGGGACACCCCGTGGACCGTCAACAGCGAGGTTCCCGGCCAGGAGCTGCGTACGCGCTGGCTGGTGGCGCCCGGAGCCCTCGCCGCGGCCGAGCGGGACCTGGAGCGCGGGCTGCTCACCGCACGCGGACTGGACCGCGTGCTGCGGGTGGCCTGGACGATCGCGGACCTCGGCGGACGGGACCGGCCGCAGGCGTACGACGTGGACCTCGCCCTGGAGCTGCGCACCGGCGTCTCCCGGGGCGCGCCCATGGCAGCGGCTGGGGGAGTGCTGTGAAGCCGGACGGGGGAGCGGACACGGGAGCGGCGGCGGAGGGGAGAGCCGCTGAGGACGAACGGGCGGCGCGGGCGGCGCTGACCCGGGTGATCGAGCCCGGCGACCGGCGGGCCGGCCAGTGGCTGCGGCAGTTCGGGGCCCGCGAGCTCATGGCGAGGCTCACCTGCCCGCCCGGCGACGAGCCCGCCCTCCCCGGAGCAACCGCCAAGCGGCTCGCCGGCTACCGGATACGGGCGGAGGCGGCCGAGCCGCACGGCGATCTGGCCGCGGTGGCGGCCGCCGGAGGCCGGTTCATCTGCCCCGGCGACGCGGAATGGCCGACCCAGCTCGACGACCTCGGCGATGCCCGCCCTATCGGGCTATGGCTGCGAGGCCGCCCTGACCTGCGGAAATGGGTGCTGCGATCGGTCGCCGTCGTGGGCGCGAGGGCGTGCACGCCCTACGGCGCGCATATGGCGGCCAGCCTCGCGGCGGGGCTCGCCGAGCGGGGGTGGGTCGTGGTGTCGGGCGCGGCGTTCGGGGTCGACGGATCCGCTCACCGCGGCGCGCTGGGCGCGGGCGGGGCCACGGTCGCCGTGCTCGCCTGCGGGGTCGACGTCGTCTATCCGAGGGGGCACTGCGAACTGATCGGCCGGATCGCGGAACAGGGCCTGATCGTCGCCGAGTTGGCCCCCGGCGACCATCCCACGCCCAGCAGGTTCATCCTCCGCAACCGCGTGATCGCCGCCCTTACCCGGGGGACCGTCGTCGTGGAGGCCGAGTACCGCAGCGGATCGCTGGTCACGGCGAGGGCCGCGGCACAGCTGGGCCGCTTCACGATAGGCGTGCCCGGGCCCGTGACCAGCGGCCTCTCAGCCGGCGTGCACGAACTCCTGCGCGGCGAGGCGGTCCTGGTCACCGACGCGTCCGACGTCGCGGAGCTGGTCGGGGACATGGGCGACCTCGCCCCGGACCGCCGAGGCCCGGTCCTCCCCAAGGACCTGCTGGATCCCGTCAGCGCCCGTGTCCTCGAGGCCCTGCCCGCCCGGGGCGCGGCAGCGGCGGAGCGCATCGCGCGCACCGCCGGGGTGACCCCCGACGAGACACTCGGCAGGCTGTACGAACTGCACTCCTTGGGGTTCGTCGAACGGCACGGCAGCCACTGGCAGTTGACGCAGCGTGTGATTCAGGGCTCGAACGCGCGGCGAGGCGGTACTTGACCTGGCGCATTCGGGTGAAAAGGTGTTGGCGACGAAATCGGCGATCCTGTCGGCGGCGCCCGCGGGGCCGACGCGCGCGGCGTCGGTCCTCGTTCGAAGGTGTGGCCGAGGGCAGGCACTCGCACAGGTTCGTTCCCTCGTCCTTCGCCCACCGCAACACTGCAGTCACGCTACGCTCACCAGAATTCCGGACCAGACCGCTCGTCCCCTCCCGCATCACAGCAGAACGGCTCAAGGCAACGCATGCCCCAGCACACCTCCGGGTCTGACCGCGCGGCAGTGCCCCCCGCTGCCCGTGGCACCGTGCGGCCCCCCGCTCCCTCGTCGCTCGACGAGCTATGGCGGTCGTACAAGGCCACGGGTGACGAGCGGCTGCGCGAGCAGTTGATCCTGCACTACTCGCCCCTGGTGAAGTACGTCGCGGGCCGGGTCAGCGTCGGTCTGCCGGCCAACGTCGAGCAGGCGGACTTCGTCTCCTCCGGGGTCTTCGGACTGATCGACGCCATCGAGAAGTTCGACATCGAACGATCGATCAAGTTCGAGACGTACGCCATCACCCGGATCCGCGGCGCGATGATCGACGAGCTGCGCGCACTGGACTGGATCCCGCGCTCGGTGCGGCAGAAGGCCAGGGCCGTCGAGCGCGCCTACGCCACGCTCGAAGCGCAGCTGCGGCGCACCCCCTCGGAGAGCGAGGTCGCCGCCGAGATGGGCGTGGGCCTCGAGGAACTGCACTCCGTCTTCAGCCAGTTGTCGCTGGCGAACGTCGTCGCGCTGGAGGAGCTGCTGCACGCCGGCGGCGAGGCCGGCGACCGGCTCAGCCTGATGGACACCCTGGAGGACACCGCCGCGGACGACCCCGTCGAGGTCGCCGAGGACCGCGAGCTGCGGCGGCTTCTGGCCCGCGCCATCAACACCCTGCCGGAGCGCGAGAAGACCGTCGTCACCCTCTACTACTACGAGGGCCTCACCCTCGCCGAGATCGGAAACGTCCTCGGCGTCACCGAGAGCAGGGTCTCCCAGATCCACACGAAGTCCGTGCTGCAGCTGCGCGCGAAGCTGGCCGACGTCGGTCGTTGACCGCGAATCTTGCCTGCCCCGGGGGCGACATCCGTAAAGTGGAGGCGTGCCCAGGATTCGAGCGGCCTCCGTGGCCGAGCACCGGACCATGCAGCGCGGCGCCCTGCTGGACGCTGCGCGCTCCCTGCTGTCCGAAGGCGGTACGGAGGCTTTGACCTTCCCCGCCCTCGCCGAGCGAACGGGCCTGGCCAGGTCCTCGGTCTATGAGTACTTCCGCTCGCGCGCCGCGGTCGTCGAGGAGCTCTGCGCCGTCGACTTCCCCGTCTGGGCGGCGGAGGTCGAGGCCGCGATGGAGCGCGCGGACACGGCGGAGGGCAAGGTCGAGGCGTACGTACGGCAGCAGCTGGCGCTCGTCGGCGACCGGCGGCACCGGGCGGTCGTCGCGATCTCGGCGAGCGAGCTGGACGCCGGGGCGCGGGAGAAGATCCGTGCCGCGCACGGCGGGCTCATCGCGATGATCGTCGAGGCGCTCGGCGAGCTAGGCCAGGAGCAGCCCCGGCTGGCGGCGATGCTCCTGCAGGGCGTGGTGGACGCCGCGGTCCGCCGTATCGAGCTCGGCGTGGCGGAGGACCCGGAGGCCATCGCCGAGACGGCTGTGGCGATGGCGCTGCGAGGCGTCCGGGGCTGACCCCGGCCCGCCGGACTCACGCTGCCCAGCCCACTCCTCCCCTCGGTGACGCGCGCCCGCGCCCGACCCGGTCGCCCGGCTGTCCGCGGCCGCGCCCGCCGCCGACTCCGCGGTGGGCCGCAACCGCGGTCGCGACGAGCAGCGCCGTGTGGAGTGCCGAGGAAAGTACCGACGGGAGCGACCCCGCACCGGTGCCCGCCGCCAGACCGAACCCCGCCTGACCGCCGATGCCCGCCTCCGCCCGGGCAGCAGGCGTCTGCGCCGCCGCTTCCCCCGTCGTCTCGGCTGGCGGCTCGGCTGGCGGCTCCGGGACTCCGAAGACCGGCAGCAGGCGCGACGGGGCGCGACGCAGCATCCAGGGCGGCAGCAGGGAGAGCGGATCCAGGTACTCCGTACCCCGCAGCAGTCCCCAGTGCAGGCACCCCGAGGAGCCGTCGCCCTGGCAGTGCGAGGGGCCCCGCTCGACCCGCCCCACCACCTGGCCGGCCAGCACCTCCGCGCCCTCGGGCAGCAGGGAGCTCACGGGTTCGTACGTGGTGCGCAGCGGCGGGTCACCCGTACCGGTGAGGCTCAGCGAGAGCACCCCGCGGCCCGCGACCCGTCCCGCGAACAGGACCTTGCCCGCCGCGACCGCCCGCACCGGGCTGCCCGGGGGCGCCGCGAGGTCGACGCCCCGGTGTCCTGGCCCATACGGCGAGAGCGGCGGCTCCCAGCCCCGTACGACCACGGGACGCGGTGGCCCCAATGGCCAGCTTCGGCCCGTATCGCCACGGGCGCCGCCCTGGTCGCCGCCCGCCGAAGCCGCACGAGCCGCCGGAGCCGCCGACAATGCCCGTGCCGCCGAGGCCGGGATCGGCCCGAGCCCGAGAACCAGCACGAGAATCAGCCCGAAAACGACCCCCAGAGCGACCCCCAGAACGAGCAGGAGCCCGCGGGGAAGCCCCAGGAAGCGCACGGGAAAGCGTGCCGACGACGGCGAGAGCGCGGGTCCGCGGAGTCCGCGGTGCGGGACGAGGTACATGGCCACGACCGTCCCGCACATTGCGCAGGAGAGTGGATCAAGGTCCGGATCTGTGGACAACCGGCCGGTTGTGGACAGCTCCGTCACCCGGCACTGCCTGGGTCCCGTACACTTCTTCTGGCGATCCGGGTCACCGGGTCGACTTCGCACGCCCCGCCATCAGACTCTCAGCAGTCGGTGGCCGCGCTCCTCGGTCCCTTGTGGCACGGCGCGTCGGGGCGTCAGGACGTAACCGAGAATCCAAGGAGATACGGCCATGGCCGTCGTCACGATGCGGGAGCTGCTGGAAAGCGGCGTCCACTTCGGTCACCAGACCCGTCGTTGGAACCCGAAGATGAAGCGTTTCATCTTCACGGAGCGCAACGGCATCTACATCATCGACCTGCTCCAGTCGCTGTCGTACATCGACCGCGCCTACGAGTTCGTCAAGGAGACCGTCGCGCACGGCGGCTCCATCATGTTCGTCGGCACCAAGAAGCAGGCGCAGGAAGCGATCGCCGAGCAGGCGACGCGCGTGGGCATGCCCTACGTCAACCAGCGCTGGCTCGGCGGCATGCTGACCAACTTCTCCACCGTCTACAAGCGTCTGCAGCGCCTCAAGGAGCTCGAGCAGATCGACTTCGAGGACGTGGCCGCCTCTGGCCTCACCAAGAAGGAGCTGCTGGTCCTCTCCCGCGAGAAGGCCAAGCTGGAGAAGACCCTCGGCGGCATCCGCGAGATGCAGAAGGTGCCGAGCGCCGTCTGGATCGTCGACACCAAGAAGGAGCACATCGCCGTCGGTGAGGCGCGCAAGCTCCACATCCCGGTCGTCGCGATCCTGGACACCAACTGCGACCCGGACGAGGTCGACTACAAGATCCCGGGCAACGACGACGCGATCCGCTCCGTCACCCTGCTCACCCGCGTGATCGCCGACGCCGTCGCCGAGGGCCTCATCGCCCGCTCCGGCGTCGCCACCGGCGACTCCAAGCCGGGCGAGAAGGCCGCCGGCGAGCCCCTCGCCGAGTGGGAGCGCGACCTGCTCGAGGGCGAGAAGAAGGCCGACGACGCCGAGGCCGAGAAGCCGGCCGAGGCTCCTGCTGCCGAGGCTCCGGCCGCTGAGGCCCCCGCGGCCGAGGCTCCCGCCGCCGAGGCCCCGGCCGCCGAGGCTCCGGCCGCGGACGCCGAGCAGGCCTGACCGCACAGGTTCGGTAGGTGAAACGGCGGGGGGCGGCGCCACAAGCGCCGGCCCCCGCCGCTCACCCGTAGATCTTCGACTTTCGACTTTCGAGAGAGATTCAAGGACATGGCGAACTACACCGCCGCTGACGTCAAGAAGCTCCGCGAGCTCACCGGCGCCGGCATGATGGACTGCAAGAAGGCCCTGGACGAGGCCGACGGCAGCGTCGACAAGGCCGTCGAGGCGCTGCGCATCAAGGGCCAGAAGGGCGTCGCCAAGCGCGAGGGCCGCTCCGCCGAGAACGGCGCCGTCGTCTCCCTCATCGCCGACGACAACACCTCGGGTGTCATCGTCGAGCTGAAGTGCGAGACGGACTTCGTCGCCAAGGGCGAGAAGTTCCAGGCCGTCGCCAACTCGCTCGCCGCGCACGTCGCCGCGACCTCCCCGGCCGACATCGCCGCGCTGCTCGGCTCCGAGATCGAGGCCGGCAAGACCGTTCAGGCGTACGTCGACGAGGCCAACGCCAACCTCGGCGAGAAGATCGTCCTGGACCGCTTCGCGCAGTTCTCCGGCGCCTACGTCACGGCGTACATGCACCGCACCATGCCCGACCTCCCGCCGCAGATCGGTGTCCTTGTCGAGCTCGACAAGCCGAACGCCGAGGTCGCCAAGGGCATCGCGCAGCACATCGCCGCCTTCGCGCCGAAGTACCTCTCCCGCGAGGACGTCCCGGCCGAGGTCGTCGAGTCCGAGCGCCGCGTCGCCGAGGAGACCACGCGCGCCGAGGGCAAGCCCGAGGCCGCCCTCCCGAAGATCGTCGAGGGTCGCGTCAACGGCTTCTTCAAGGAGGCCACGCTCCTTGGCCAGCCCTACGCGCTCGACAACAAGAAGTCCGTCCAGAAGGTCCTGGACGAGGCCGGTGTCACGCTGAAGCGCTTCTCGCGCATCAAGGTCGGCATCTGACCCGGTAAGCGATCGACCCGGGAGCCCGCTAGGGTTCCTTACGCAGTCGCCGGTCGCGCTCGCGCCGGACGACCGCAGATCTGACGAGGAGGCCATTGCCGACAGGGACACCAGACCCAACGGCAATGGCCTTCTTCGTATGTGTACGAGGAGATCTCCATGAACAAGGGCGCGGACGCCAACAAGGCTGCCGACGACAAGAGCGACCACGACGGCAAGAACGCCGGGCGCTTCATGCTGAAGCTGTCCGGTGAGGCATTCGCCGGCGGCGGCGGACTCGGCGTCGACCCCGACGTCGTACACGCCATCGCGCGCGAGATCGCCGCGGTCGTGCGCGACGGTGCTCAGATCGCGGTCGTGATCGGCGGCGGCAACTTCTTCCGCGGGGCCGAGCTCCAGCAGCGCGGCATGGACCGGGCCCGCTCCGACTACATGGGCATGCTCGGCACGGTCATGAACTGCCTCGCTCTCCAGGACTTCCTGGAGAAGGAGGGCATCGACTCCCGCGTCCAGACCGCCATCACCATGGGCCAGGTCGCGGAGCCGTACATCCCGCTGCGCGCCGTGCGGCACCTGGAGAAGGGCCGCGTCGTCATCTTCGGCGCCGGTATGGGCATGCCGTACTTCTCCACCGACACCACCGCGGCGCAGCGCGCGCTGGAGATCGACGCGGAAGCCCTGCTGATGGGCAAGAACGGCGTCGACGGGGTCTACGATTCCGACCCCAAGGCCAACCCGGACGCGGTCAAGTTCGACGCGCTCGAGTACGGCGAGGTGCTCTCCCGCAACCTCAAGGTCGCCGACGCCACCGCCATCACTCTCTGCCGCGACAACGCCCTGCCGATCCTCGTCTTCGAACTGCTCGCCGAAGGCAATATCGCTCGGGCAGTCAAGGGTGAGAAGATCGGCACTCTCGTGAGCGACCAGGGCACCCGGGCCTGACTCGGGGCGTCCCTCAGGGGCATGCCTCGAGGGATAGACAAAGTCCTGCCGGTCGGACACCGTGCAGGGAAGACGCGACGCAGGTTCCGCCGGCCCTGTTGCACGCCGGGCCTACTCAAGACACGCAGGAGCAAGTGGTGATCGAAGAGACCCTCCTCGAGGCCGAGGAGAAGATGGAGAAGGCCGTCGTGGTCGCCAAGGAGGACTTCGCCGCGATCCGCACCGGCCGTGCGCACCCGGCGATGTTCAACAAGATCGTGGCGGACTACTACGGCGCGCTGACTCCGATCAACCAGCTGGCGTCGTTCTCGGTGCCCGAGCCGCGGATGGCCGTGGTGACTCCGTTCGACAAGAGCGCGCTGCGCAACATCGAGCAGGCGATCCGCGACTCCGACCTCGGCGTCAACCCGAGCAACGACGGCAATATCATCCGGGTGGTCTTCCCCGAGCTCACCCAGGACCGCCGCAAGGAGTACATCAAGGTCGCCAAGACCAAGGCCGAGGACTCCAAGATCTCGATCCGCTCCGTGCGCCGCAAGGCCAAGGAGACCATCGACAAGCTGATCAAGGACGGCGAGGTCGGCGAGGACGAGGGCCGCCGCGGCGAGAAGGAGCTCGACGACACCACCGCGAAGTACGTGGCGCAGGTGGACGAGCTCCTGAAGCACAAGGAAGCCGAGCTGCTCGAGGTCTGATGAACGACTCTTCGTGGGGGGCCCCGCCGAGAGCCGGTTTCTGGGGACCGCCCGACCAGGGGCCTGCCCCGGCGGGTCCCGCATACGATGGGCATGAGGCACAGCAGACTCGGCCCATGCCCATCGTGCCGGACTTTCCCGACGCAGGTAGAGACGCCGATGAACCGAGTGACGGCGACGACCGAAACGACCGCGACCAGGGGGCTGCTCGGCTGAGCGGCCCCCTGTTCCGGGATGAGATGCCCCAGGAGCCCATGGCAACCCCGCCGCCGGCGGCCCCCGAGCCGCCGCAGAAGAAGCGGGCCGGCCGCGACCTGCGAGCAGCCATAGGGGTCGGCGTAGGGCTCGGTGCGGTCATCGTCGCATCGCTCTTCATCGTCAAGGCGGTGTTCGTCGGCGTTATCGCGGTCGCCGTGGTGGTCGGGCTCTGGGAGCTCACCTCGCGGCTCGACGAGCGCAAGCAGATCAAGGCGCCGCTGGTACCGCTCGCGGTCGGCGGCGCGGCGATGGTCGTGGCCGGCTATGTGCGCGGGGCCGAGGGCGCGTGGGTCGCTATGGCGCTCACGGCGCTCGCCGTGCTGGTCTGGCGGATGACCGAGCCGCCCGAGGGCTATCTGAAGGACGTCACGGCGGGCGTCTTCGCGGCGTTCTACGTCCCCTTCCTGGCGACGTTCGTCGCCATGATGCTCACGGCGGACGACGGCTCATGGCGGGTGCTGACCTTCCTGGTGCTGACGGTGGTCAGCGACACCGGCGCGTACGCCGTCGGCTGGCGCTTCGGCAAGCACAAGCTCGCCCCCCGCATCAGCCCCGGCAAGACCCGCGAGGGCCTGCTCGGCGCGGTGGCGTTCGCCATGGCGGCGGGCGCGCTGTGCATGGAGTTCCTCATCGACGACGGCGCCTGGTGGCAGGGCCTGCTGCTCGGCCTCGCCGTGGCGGTCAGCGCGACGCTCGGCGACCTGGGCGAGTCCATGATCAAGCGGGACCTCGGCATCAAGGACATGGGCACGCTCCTGCCGGGCCACGGCGGGATCATGGACCGGCTGGACTCGCTGCTGCCGACGGCGCCGGTGGTGTGGCTGCTGATGGTGGTCTTCGTCGGCACGGGCTGATCCGGCACGCTGTCGCGAAGCCCTCTACCAGCGTCTCTGCCGGTAGAGGGCTTCTTGGCTTCCCCAGGACGAGTCACCGGGGAAGCCCCGCGGGCAACATCGGCGACCCCATGGGCTCGTTCCGGCCAGTGCGGATGAGGGCTTGGCCACGCCCGCGCAGCCGGCAGCCGAGCCGGCTCGGCTTGGCCGCATCGGGCGTCCGGCCCGCTGGCCAGCCAGAACCGCTCCGGGGCTGGGCCCACTGCCGGCCCCTCGAGAACGGCCGGCCCGCCCGGACGCCCACCCCGCCGGACCGCAGCCCCAGGCCACGAGAATCCTTCTGCGACACTGGTACCACCATGCCCAAGCCCGGAGAACTCACTTTCGTCGCGCCCCGCGGAGCCAAGAAGCCGCCGCGGCACCTCGCCGACCTCACGCCCGCCGAGCGCAAGGACGCCGTCGCCGCGATCGGCGAGAAGCCGTTCCGCGCCAAGCAGCTGTCGCAGCACTACTTCGCGCGGTACGCCCACGACCCGGCCCAGTGGACCGACATCCCCGCGGCCTCGCGCGAGAAGCTCGCCTCCGAGCTGCTTCCCGACCTGATGTCCGTCGTCCGGCACATCTCGTGCGACGACGACACCACCCGCAAGACCCTGTGGCGGCTGCACGACGGCACGCTCGTCGAGTCCGTGCTGATGCGCTACCCGGACCGGGTCACCATGTGCATCTCCTCGCAGGCCGGCTGCGGGATGAACTGCCCGTTCTGCGCCACCGGGCAGGCCGGGCTCGACCGCAATCTGTCCACCGCCGAGATCGTGCACCAGATCGTCGACGGCATGCGCGCCCTGCGCGACGGCGAGGTCCCCGGCGGGCCCGCCAGGCTCTCCAACATCGTCTTCATGGGAATGGGCGAGCCGCTCGCCAACTACAAGCGGGTCGTCGGCTCCATCCGCCGGCTCACCGACCCCGAGCCGGACGGCCTCGGGCTCTCCCAGCGCGGGATCACCGTCTCGACCGTCGGTCTGGTCCCGGCGATGCTGCGGTTCGCCGACGAGGGCTTCAAGTGCCGTCTCGCCGTCTCGCTGCACGCCCCGGACGACGAGCTGCGCGACACCCTGGTCCCCGTCAACACCCGCTGGAAGGTCCGCGAGGTCCTGGACGCCGCGTGGGAGTACGCCGAGAAGTCCGGCCGCCGGATCTCCATCGAGTACGCGCTGATCAGGGACATCAACGACCAGGCCTGGCGAGGCGACCTGCTGGGCCGGCTGCTCAAGGGCAAGAGGGTCCATGTGAACCTCATCCCGCTCAACCCCACGCCGGGGTCGAAGTGGACCGCCTCGCGGCCCGAGGACGAGAAGGCCTTCGTGGAGGCCATCGCCGCGCACGGAGTGCCGGTCACCGTCCGTGACACCCGTGGCCAGGAGATCGACGGAGCGTGCGGTCAGCTGGCCGCTTCGGAGAGGTAGGGCCCATGTAATCTGGGCTCGAACATCTGCATATTCCGACAGGGGAGCGCCACAGCGCTGAGAGTGCGGCACAGCTCTGAAAGAGCACTGGTCGCAGACCCTCTGAACCTTGCCCAGGTCATTCTGGGTAGGAAGTTCGGTCACCACTCAAGCTGTTGCGCCCTGCTCACTTCCGTGAGCAGGGCCGCGTCTCTTCCTGGTCACTCCAGGAGGAATCTCAGTGAGCAGTACCAAGAAGATCGTCGGCGCCGCGCTGGCCGCGGCGCTGGGCGTGAGCACGCTCGCCGCCTGCGGAGGCGAGTCCAAGGACTCGTCGGACGCCGGCTCCTCGACGAAGTCCAAGACCGTGACCCTGGTCAGCCACGAGTCCTTCGCCGCCTCCCCCGCCGTGCTGAAGGCCTTCACCAAGGAGACCGGCTACACGGTCAGGGTCCTCGAGAGCGGGGACGCCGGCGAAGCCCTCAACAAGGAGATCCTCACCAAGGGCTCTCCGCAGGGCGACGTCTTCTTCGGCGTCGACAACACCCTGCTCTCGCGCGCCCTCGACAACGACCTGTTCACGTCGTACGAGGCCAAGGGCCTGGACCAGGTCGCCGACGCGGCTCAGCTGGACAGGGGACAGCACCGCGTCACGCCCGTCGACACCGGCGACGTCTGCGTCAACTACGACAAGAAGTACTTCGCCGACAAGAAGCTCGCACCGCCGAAGACCTTCGACGACCTGGCCGAGCCCGCCTACAAGGACCTGCTCGTCGTCGAGAACGCCGCGACCTCCTCGCCCGGCCTCGGCTTCCTGCTCGGCTCCGTCGCCGCCTACGGAGACGACGGCTGGGAGGGCTACTGGCAGAAGCTCAAGGACAACGGCGTCAAGGTCGTCGACGGCTGGGAGCAGGCGTACAACGAGGAGTTCTCCGGCTCCGCCGGCGGCAAGAAGGCCAAGGGGGACCGCCCGCTGGTCGTCTCCTACGCCTCCAGCCCGCCGGTCGAGGTCCTCTACTCCGAGCCGCAGCCGGCCGAGGCGCCCACGGGCGTCGCCACCGGCACATGCTTCCGCCAGACCGAGTTCGCGGGCCTGCTCAAGGGCGCGAAGAACGAGGAGGGCGGCAAGGCGCTGCTGGACTTCCTGGTGAGCAAGCAGTTCCAGGAGGACATGCCGCTGAACATGTTCGTCAACCCGGTGCTCAAGGACGCGAAGCTGCCCGCGCTGTTCGCCAAGCACGGCGTGGTCGTCGACCAGCCGGAGACCGTGGACCCGGAGAAGATCGCCAAGAACCGTGAGCAGTGGATCCAGTCATGGTCCTCGCTCGTCCTGAAGTAACGAAGTCCCCCCGAGGGACGAGATCCCCGCGCGGGAGCGCGGCGCGGCTCGGGCTGATGGCCGGGCCCGTCGCGTTCTTCGCGGTCTTCTTCGCCTACCCCGTCACGGCGATCGTCGCCCGCGGCCTCCAGATCGACGGGGTATGGCAGTTCGGCCGGATCGGCGAGGTGCTCGGCCGCTCCGACATCCTGCACGTCCTGTGGTTCACCGCCTGGCAGGCGCTCGCCTCGACCGCGCTCACCCTCCTGATCGCCCTGCCCGGCGCGTACGTCTTCGCCCGGCTGGAGTTCCCCGGCAAGCAGCTGCTGCGGGCGGTGGTCACCGTGCCGTTCGTCCTGCCGACCGTCGTCGTCGGCACGGCGTTCCTCGCGCTGCTCGGGCGCGGCGGGCTGCTCGACGAGATGTGGGGCGTACGGCTGGACACCACGGTGTGGGCGATCCTGCTCGCCCACGTCTTCTTCAACTACGCCGTCGTCGTACGGACCGTGGGCGGCCTGTGGTCGCAGCTCGACCCACGTCAGGAGGAGGCCGCCCGCGTGCTGGGCGCCGGGCGCCTGGCGGCCTGGCGGCGGGTGACGCTGCCCGCGCTCGGGCCCTCCGTGGCCGCCGCCGCCCTGATGGTCTTCCTCTTCACCTTCACCTCCTTCGGCATCGTGCAGATCCTCGGCGGACCGACGTTCTCCACGCTCGAGGTGGAGATCTACCGGCAGACCGCCCAGCTGCTGGACCTGTCCACGGCGGCCGTGCTGACGATCGCGCAGTTCGCCGCGGTGGGCGCGATCCTCGCCGTGCACGCGTGGACCGTGCGGCGCCGAGAGAGCGCACTGCGGCTGGTCGACCCGGCGCAGACCGCGCGCCGGCCGCGCGGCCCGGGCCAGTGGGCGCTGCTCGGCGGGGTGCTGCTCACCATCGTGCTGCTGATCCTCGTGCCGCTGGGCGTCCTGGTCGAGCGCTCCTTCGACGGGCCCGACGGGTACGGCCTCGGCTACTACCGGGCGCTCGGCGAGATGGACGTGAGCGGCGGGGCGTTCCTGGTGCCGCCCATCGAAGCGGTGTGGAACTCCCTGGAGTACGCGCTGGTCGCGACCGCTATAGCGCTCGTCGTCGGCGGACTGGCCGCGGCAGCGCTGACCCGGCGGGCCGGCCGGCTCGTACGCGGCTTCGACGCGCTGCTCATGCTGCCGCTCGGCGTCTCCGCGGTGACCGTAGGCTTCGGCTTCCTGATCACGCTCGACGAGCCGCCGCTGGATCTGCGGGCGACCTGGATCCTGGTGCCGCTGGCACAGGCGCTGGTCGGCGTCCCCTTCGTCGTACGGACGATGCTGCCCGTCCTGCGGGCGGTCGACGACCGGCTGCGCGAGGCGGCCGCGGTCCTCGGCGCGTCTCCGCTGCGGGCCTGGCGGGAGGTCGATCTGCCGCTGGTGCGGCGGGCCGTCCTCATCGCCGCGGGGTTCGCCTTCGCCGTGTCCCTGGGCGAGTTCGGGGCGACGGTCTTCATCGCCAGGCCCGACAATCCCACGCTGCCGGTGGCCGTGGCGCGGCTGCTCGGCCGCCCCGGCGAGCTCAACTACGGGCAGGCGATGGCACTGAGCACGATCCTGATGGCCGTCTGCGCGGCGGCGCTGCTGCTGCTGGAGCGGATCCGCACCGACAAGACCTCCGGGGAGTTCTGATGGCCTTGCTGCGACTGGAGGACGTGACCGTGCGGTTCGGGGCGCGGGCGGCGCTCGACTCGGTGGACCTGGAGGTCGCCGAGCACGAGATCGTCTGTGTGCTCGGGCCGAGCGGCAGCGGCAAGTCCACGCTGCTGCGGGTCGTCGCGGGCCTTCAGGACGTCCATAGCGGCCGCGTGCTCCTGTCCGGCGCGGACCAGGCCGGTGTGCCGGTGCACCGTCGCGGGGTCGGCCTGATGTTCCAGGACCACCAGCTCTTCCCGCAGCGGGACGTGGGCGGCAACGTCGCCTTCGGGCTGCGCATGCGCGGTGTGTCCAGGGCCGGGCAGTCGGCGCGCACGGGGGAGTTGCTGGACCTCGTCGGCCTGCCCGGCGCGCAGAAGAGGGCCGTGGCCTCGCTCTCCGGCGGCGAGCAGCAGCGCGTCGCGCTGGCCCGGGCGCTCGCCCCCGAGCCCCGGCTGCTGATGCTGGACGAGCCGCTCGGCCAACTGGACCGGGGACTGCGGGAGCGGCTCGTGGTCGAACTGCGCTCCCTGTTCGGGCGGTTGGGCACGACCGTGCTCGCCGTCACCCACGACCAGGGCGAGGCCTTCGCCCTCGCCGACCGCGTCGTCGTGATGCGGGACGGCCTCATCGCCCAAGCGGGCACGCCGCTGGAGGTCTGGCAGCGGCCCGCCTCCGCGTTCGTGGCCCGCTTCCTCGGCTTCGACAACGTGGTCGCGGCGACGGTCAGCGGCACGGCCGCCGACACGGTCTGGGGCAAGATCCCCGTCCCGGACGGCTCGCCGCAGGGCGGGCGCGAGGTGCTGGTCAGGCCGGCGGGCGTACGGCTGGTCGGCGTGGCCGACGGGCTGCCCTGCACGGTCGAGGGGCGTACGTTCCGGGGCAACCACGTCGCCGTACGGCTGCGCCCCCTCGACGGCCCGCCCCTGGAGGCGGAGTGCTCCTTGCGGGACGCTCCGCACGAGGGGGCCGACGTGGGCGTCGTGTTCGCGGCGGACGACGTGGTGGTGCTGGACTCGCTATAGCCGTCAGCTGAGGGAGACGGCTTTCTCCCGCTCCTCCGGCTGCGGCTCCGCCTCCGGCTCGGCCCCCGAGCCGTGGGCCTCCGGCGCGCCGAACCAGGCCACCGCGACCGCTCCCGCCACCGCCATCAGGAACCCGAGGATCGCCACCCAGGCGAATCCGGGCCGCGAGGTGTCGCCCAGCCACAGGACGCCGATCATGCCCGGCAGCACGGTCTCGCCGACCACCAGAGCCGCCGTGGCGCCGTTCACCGAGCCGATCTGCAGCGCGACGGTGTGCAGGTACATCCCGCCGAAGCCCGCGACCAGGATCGCGTACAGCGCCGGGTCGGACAGCAGAGCGCCCAGGTCGAAGGGGTCGATGCCGTTGAGGATGCGTACGCCCACGCCGAGCGCGCCGAAGCCGAGGCCGGAGAGCAGACCCGCCAGGATCGCCGCCCGCGAGCCCAGGCGGCGTACGACGAAGGTGCCGCCGACCATCAGCAGCACGGAGATCGCCAGCAGCCACCAGTGCGTGGAGATCGGCGTGTGGCCGCTGCCCTCCGGACCGGCGGCGGTCGCCAACAGCACCAGGGCGGAGCAGACGACGGCTATAGAGGTCCACTCCGCGCGGGTCAGCCGGATGCCCAGCATCCGCACGCTCAGCACCGCCGTGATCACCAGGTTGGCGCTGATCACGGTCTGCGAGAGGAAGAGCGGCAGCATCCGCGCGGCCAGCGCGCCCAGGCCGAAGCCGACGAAGTCGAGGATGGTGCCGACGATGAACTCCCAGGTCATCGCGGCTTTGGCGGTGGAGGACAGACTCGGCCCGCCGTGCTGGGTGACTCCGGTCGCGGCGGCCTCGCGGCGGGCGGACTTACGGGATCCGACAGCTTGCAGCACCGACCCCGTGCCGTAGCAGATCGAGGCCGCGACAGCGGTCAGTAGGCCGATGAGCACGCGGGGCTCCGTTCACAGATAGGCAGTTTCGCTCCGACTGACTGCCAGACGTGAGTTCGGCCCGAGAAGTTGCCTCATGGGCGAGATGAGCATGGGGCGGGGGCCTTCCGGTGGGGCCGCGGGTGCGATTCCGTCAGCCGGGGCGTGTTCCGCTGGGGCCGCCGGTGCGGATCGGCCAGGGCTCGGCCGACGGAGGTCGACGCCCCCGTCGGCCGGCAGTCGGGCCTATGCGCCGATCAGCCGCTGAAGCGCCGCGGGCGCCTCGTCGACCGAGTCGACGAGCGCGATGCGGGACTCCATGGAGCGGCCCGCGGCGAGGGACTGGAGCAGCGGCCAGGCGGGGAGCTTCTCCGTCCAGTGCCAGCGGTTGACGAGCACCATGGGCGTCGGCTCGCCACGGGACTCGTAGTAGTTCGGCGTCGCGTTGTCGAAGACCTCCTGGACCGTCCCTGCGGCGCCGGGCAGGAAGATAACGCCGGCGTTGGAGCGGGCGAGGAGGCCGTCCTCGCGGACGGCGTTGGCGAAGTACTTGGCGATATGGCCCGCGAAGGCGTTCGGCGGCTCGTGGCCGTAGAACCAGGTGGGGATGCCGACGGAGTCGCCGCCGCCGGGCCAGCGGTCGCGGATCTCGAAGGCGGCGCTCGCCCAGTCGGAGATCGACGGGGTGAACGACGGTGCCTTGGCGAGGAGTTCGAGCGACTCGTCGAGCATCTCGTCCGGGTGCGGGGCGGCGTACGCGCCGAGGTTGGCGGCCTCCATGGCGCCGGGTCCGCCGCCGGTCGCGACGGTGAACCCGGCGCGCGCGAGAGCCCGGCCGAGGCGGGCGGCGCCGGCGTACTCGTCGGTGCCGCGGGCCATGGCGTGTCCGCCCATGACGCCCACGACGCGTGCGCCGACGAGGAGTTCGTCGAGCGCGTCGGAGATGGCGTCGTCGTGTATCGAGCGGAGCATCGACGCGAAGATGTCGCCGTCCGACTTGGTCTCCTGGAACCACTCGTAGGCGCGGGCGTCGAGGGTTGCCTCGTAACCGCCGTGCGAGAGGCCGTCGAACAGCTCGGCGGGGGAGTACAGCAGCCCGCGATACGGGTCGAAGGGGAGGTCGGGCACCGGCGGGAAGACGAGCGCGCCGTCGGTACGGATCTTCGCGGCGGCGTCGGGCTCCATGCGGCAGCCGAGGAACACGGTGGTGGAGGTGTCGACGGAGAACAGCGCGAAGGTCCGGTCGGCGAGGTCGACGGACTGCACGCGGTACCCGGACAGGGAGCCCCGCGAGACGACGCGATCGAACTCCTCGAGGGTCTCGATCTCGAAGTCCTCGGCGGGGGATTGCGGTCCGTGTCCGTGTCCGTCTGCGTGCACCATGCGGCCACGATAGGGCCTGGGCGGGGGGAGCAGGCAGGGCGGGTGGTTCTGCGCGGCTGCCGTACCCGTACGCCTTCGGCCTGTCCTCAATCTCCCCCGGCTACCGCTGAGAGGCGCCCCCAGGACGGGCTCAAGTTGCCCCCGACCCCGCACCGGCGCGGCGGCTTCGCGCTGTAGGCCGCCCCCCCGACTTCAGCGGGTCAGGGGGATGGCTGCCAGTGTCGAGATCGCCCAGGTCAGCGGTGCGAAGACCAGTAGGAGTGTCGTCATGCGCAGCGCCATCGCGTTGTGGAGCATCGACGACGGGGTGCCCAGCCGGAGGAGTTCCTCCGTCGTCGCCGCTCGGGCGTGCTTGGACTCGAGGACCGCCGTCAGCAGCGTCGCCGTCGTGCACGCGATGACCAGCGTCGCGCCCAGCCCGGTCAGCGGACCCAGCGGACGCTGGCTCGTCGCCGTGGAGAGCATGGACGCCGTCAGCAGCGCCGAGGCCACCGCGCACAGGACCCCCAGCGGGCGGCCGATGCGGCGGGACTCCTCCATCAGGGCGCGGCCTGCCAGGAGTCGGGTCGGTCCCGGGCGGAAGGCTTGCAGGAGGCGGCCGCACAGATGGGTGATCGCCGGGCCCGCCAGCGCCAGGCCCACCGTCGTCAGGGCGCCGCTGACCAGCACGCCCGTCGGCACCGACAGCGGCGAGTCCACCGGGCCGCTGCTCGCGTACGTCTCCGCCGCCAGGCCCGCCGCCATCAGCGCGACGCCCCACGGCAGCCCCGACGGCTCCGCGCTGGGCGCGCTCGGCTGCTGGGGCTCGCGGTGGGGCCTCATGGCCACCGCGACGGCCGTCGTCGCCGCCAGGGGCGTCAGCGCGAGCAGCGTCAGCAGTCCCGCCAGCGGCAGCTGCTGCTCCGCCGCGAGCAGTCCCGCCGCTGCCCCGTCGAACGGAAACCCCGTCAGATCGCCCCGCAGATGCAGGAAGAACAGCAGCGCCACCATGCTGCCGAGCGTTCCCGACACCGCAGTGGAGCTCGCCGCGAGCACCGCCATCCGCGCCGGCCCCAGCCCCACCGCCGACAGCCCGGTGCGCGGTCGCGTACTCGGGTCCGTACGCGCCACCGCCACCGCGAAGTACACCGTCGTGGCCAGCGGGATCGCGCACCACAGCAGCCGCAGGGTGGACGCCCCGGAGTCCGTCGGATGGGCCAGCGCGTACGTCAGCGTGCACAGCAGCAGAAAGCCGACCCCTGCCGAAGCGGCCGCGACCATGAGCCGGCGCAGCTGGACCAGCGGGTGGGTGCCGAGGGCTAGGCGGAGAGCGAGCACGCCGCCTGGCCTTCCGCGTCCGCGCCGGTGAGCGAGCTGACGCGGCGGCCGTCGACGAGCGTGAGCGTACGGTCCGCGAGCGCGGCCACCTCGGCGTCATGGGTGGCCAGTACGACGGTGATCCGGTGCGAGCGCGCCGCAGCCGTCACCGTGCGCAGCAGATGGGCCCGGTCGGCCTGGTGGAGGGACGCGGTCGGCTCGTCCGCGAAGAGCACGGACGGAGTGGTGACCAGCGCCCGCGCAGTGGCGACGCGTTGCCGCTGCGCCTGGAGCAGCGCGTGCGGACGCAGTCGGGCGCACGCGCCGATGTCGAGCCGCTCCAGCCACTCCATAGCGGCCTTCTTCGCGGCCCGGTGGGAGACCCCGCGCAGCATCAGCGGCAGCGCCGCGTTCTCCCAGGCCGTCAGCTCGGGCACCAGCGTGGGCGCGGGGTCGATCCAGCCGAAGCGGTCGCGCCGCAGCCGCTCCCGCAGCACCGGGCTCATCGTGTGCACGGGGGCGCTGTTGAACCAGACCTCGCCCTCCTGGGCGACCAGTTGCCCCGACAGGCACCGCAGCAGCGTGGTCTTGCCGCTGCCGCGCGGTCCGCTCACGGCGAGGATCTCGCCCTCCCGCACCCCCAGGGAGACGCCGACCAGGGCGGGCGAACCCCAGTGGGAGTGGTGCAGGGAGCGCGCCCACAGCACGTCGTTGTCCGGCGGAGCCACCATGGCGTACACCTCGGTTCTGATCAGATTGCCCCTCCCCCGTACGGGGGAACGAAGGCGGGGCCGATCGGTCACTCGGCACGCTAGGCAGCCAGAACCGGGGTCCTGGGAAGCACACGGCCCGGATACCCCCATCTCACTCGGATGGGCGTATCCGGGCCGTGTGGCGGCCAGGCGTTCCGGCCGTGTGGCGACCGGAAGTCCCGGCCGTGTGGCGACCGGGACGCACGCATGGCGGCGACCAGGAGTCCGGGCGGCCGTGCGGCGGCCCGGACGTACGGATCGTGGCGCGAGGCTGAAGGGCGCGAAGGCTCAGAAGCGCGAGCCTCAGGCGCACGCGAGGCTGAAGCCGCGAGCCTCGCGAAGCCCGAGGCTCAGGCGCGCCCGAGGCGCAGGCACGCGCAAGGCTCAGGCACACGCGAGACTCAGGCACACGCGAGACTCAGACCGCGCCCGAGGCCTAGAGCTTCGTCCACGCCTCCGTCAGGACGTGGCGCAGAATCCCCTCGATCTCGTCGAACGTCGACTGGTCGGCGATCAGCGGCGGCGCCAGCTGCACCACCGGGTCGCCGCGGTCGTCGGCACGGCAGTACAGACCGTTCTCGAAGAGCGCCTTGGACAGGAAGCCGTAGAGGACGCGCTCGGTCTCCTCGTCGGTGAAGGACTCCTTGGTGTTCTTGTCCTTCACCAGCTCGATGCCGTAGAAGAAGCCGTTGCCGCGTACGTCGCCGACGATCGGCAGGTCGTGGAGCTTCTGCAGGGTCGAGAGGAAGGCGCCCTCGTTGTCCAGGACGTGCTGGTTGAGGCCCTCCTTCTCGAAGATGTCGAGGTTGGCCAGGCCCACCGCGGCGGAGACCGGGTGGCCGCCGAAGGTGTAGCCGTGCAGGAAGGTGTTGTCGCCCTTGTAGAACGGCTCGGCGAGCTTGTCCGAGATGATGCACGCGCCGATCGGGGAGTAGCCCGAGGTCATGCCCTTGGCGCAGGTGATCATGTCCGGGACGTAGCCGAACTTGTCGCATGCGAACATCGTGCCGAGGCGGCCGAAGGCGCAGATGACCTCGTCGGACACGAGCAGCACGTCGTACTGGTCGCAGATCTCGCGGACCCGCTGGAAGTACCCGGGCGGCGGCGGGAAGCAGCCGCCGGCGTTCTGCACCGGCTCCAGGAAGACCGCCGCGACCGTCTCGGGCCCCTCGAAGAGGATCTGCTGCTCGATCTGGTCGGCGGCCCAGCGGCCGAAGGCCTCGGGGTCGTCGCCGAAGAGCGGGGCGCGGTAGATGTTGGTGTTCGGGACCTTGTGGGCGCCCGGGACCAGCGGCTCGAAGGGGGCCTTGAGGGCCGGCAGCCCGGTGATGGACAGGGCGCCCTGCGGGGTGCCGTGGTACGCCACCGCGCGGGAGATGACCTTGTACTTGGTGGGCTGGCCCTTGAGCTTGAAGTACTGCTTGGCCAGCTTCCAGGCGGTCTCGACGGCCTCGCCGCCGCCGGTGGTGAAGAAGACCTTGTTGAGGTCGCCGGGGGCGTGGTTGGCCAGCCGCTCGGCCAGCTCGACGGCCTTCGGGTGGGCGTAGGACCACACCGGGAAGAAGGCGAGCTGCTGGGCCTGCTTGTAGGCGGTCTCGGCGAGCTCGTGGCGGCCGTGGCCGGCGTTGACCACGAAGAGGCCGGCGAGACCGTCGAGGTAGCGCTTGCCCTTGTCGTCGTAGATGTAGGTGCCCTCACCACGCACGATGGTGGGCACGGGTGCGTTCTCGTACGACGACATGCGGGTGAAGTGCATCCACAGGTGGTCGTAGGCGGTCTGCGAGAGGTCCTTGCTCACGGCTATCGGGTTCCCCACATGTAGGTCTGCTTCTTGAGCTTGAGGTAGACGAAGCTCTCGGTGGAGCGCACGCCGGGGAGCGTGCGGATCCGTTTGTTGATCACTTCGAGCAGGTGGTCGTCGTCCTCGCAGACGATCTCCACCATGAGGTCGAAGGAGCCCGCGGTGATCACCACGTACTCGCATTCGGCCATGGCGGTGAGCGCTTCGGCCACCGGATCGAGGTCGCCCTCGACGCTGATGCCGACCATCGCCTGGCGTCGCAGACCCACGGTGAGCGGGTCGGTGACGGCGACGATCTGCATGACGCCCTGGTCGAGCAGCTTCTGGACACGCTGCCGCACGGCCGCTTCGGAGAGGCCGACGGCCTTGCCTATCGCGGCGTACGGGCGGCGCCCGTCCTCCTGGAGCTGTTCGATGATCGCGAGGGACACGGCGTCGATCGTCGGGGACGATGACGATGCGGACGGACTGATTCCGATCCTGGGGTCTGCGCTACGACTGGCCACGGGCTCACTCTGCACCGGGACTGACAGTCTCGCAAGCCCTATTCAATGAAATTCGTTGTTCAAGGGTCAAGATCTCACTGAATCCGAAGTTGTGGAGGGTTGGACCTGTCGAAAGCGTTACCTGAGCGATTAGGGTTGGAGTGTCTCACCCATCGGACATCTGACAGGAGGGGTGGCAACAGTGACCACCGAGCTGCGTCGTCTGCGCAACTACATCAACGGGGAGTTCCGGGACGCCGCCGACGGCCGGACCATCGACGTGGTCAACCCGGCCACAGGCGAGGTGTACGCCACGTCGCCGCTCTCCGGGCAGGCTGACGTCGACGCCGCCATGGACGCTGCCGCGGCCGCCTTCCCGGGCTGGCGGGACACCACTCCGGCCGAGCGCCAGAAGGTTCTGCTGAAGATCGCGGACGCCTTCGAGGAGCGGGCCGAGGAGCTCATCGCGGCGGAGTCGGAGAACACGGGCAAGCCGATCGGCCTCACCCGTACCGAAGAGATCCCGCCGATGGTGGACCAGATCCGCTTCTTCGCGGGTGCGGCCCGCATGCTCGAAGGCCGTTCGGCCGGCGAGTACATGGAGGGCATGACCTCGATCGTCCGGCGTGAGCCGGTCGGCGTCTGCGCGCAGGTCGCGCCGTGGAACTACCCGATGATGATGGCGGTGTGGAAGTTCGCGCCGGCGCTGGCGGCGGGCAACACCGTCGTGCTGAAGCCGTCGGACACCACGCCGGCGTCGACGGTGCTCTTCGCCGAGATCATCGGTTCCGTGGTGCCCAAGGGCGTCTTCAACGTCATCTGCGGCGACCGCGAGACGGGCCGCGCGATGGTCGAGCACCCGACCCCGGCGATGGCCTCGATCACCGGCTCCGTACGGGCCGGCATGCAGGTCGCGGAGTCGGCGGCCAAGGACGTCAAGCGGGTCCACCTGGAGCTGGGCGGCAAGGCGCCGGTCGTCGTCTTCGAGGACACGGACATCGCCAAGGCCGTCGAGGACATCTCGGTCGCGGGGTACTTCAACGCGGGCCAGGACTGTACGGCGGCCACGCGCGTGCTCGTGCACGAGTCGATCCACGACGAGTTCGTGTCGGCGCTGGCGAAGGCGGCGACGGACACGAAGACGGGCGCGCCGGACGACGAGGACGTCTTGTACGGCCCGCTGAACAACGCGAACCAGCTGGCGCAGGTGTCGGGCTTCATCGAGCGGCTGCCCGCGCACGCGAAGGTCGAGGCGGGCGGGCACCGGGTCGGCGAGAAGGGGTACTTCTACGCCCCGACCGTCGTCTCCGGCCTCAAGCAGGACGACGAGATCATCCAGAACGAGGTCTTCGGCCCGGTCATCACGGTCCAGTCCTTCCGGGACGAGTCCCAGGCGCTGGAGTGGGCGAACGGCGTCGAGTTCGCGCTGGCGTCGTCGGTGTGGACGAAGGACCACGGCCGGGCGATGCGGATGTCGAAGTCGCTGGACTTCGGCTGCGTGTGGATCAACACGCACATCCCGCTGGTCGCCGAGATGCCGCACGGCGGCTTCAAGAAGTCGGGCTACGGCAAGGACCTGTCGTCGTACGGGTTCGACGACTACACGCGGATCAAGCACGTGATGACGTCGCTGGACGGGTGAGGGTGGGTGGGGTGGGGGTCTCTCTCCCCGCCCCGCCCCTTCCCGTAACCGGGGGCGATGCCCCCGGGCCCCGGGCCCCGGGCCCCGAGCTTGGGGGGCGCGGCGCTGCGCGCGCGGTGGTGACGGGGTGTCCGGTGCGCCCTTGCCCCGGCCGGTGGCCGGGGCGGGGCGGGTGTCCGGGTATCCCGGCGTCTTGGTCGCGGCGATGCGCGCCTTGGGGTGCGGTGGGTGTTCGTTGGGGCTCGGCCCCGGTCCTCGGGTGGTATTGAGCGTGGCGCTTCGCATGCGCGTGCGCGTGCTGGGTGGGGCTTGGCCCGGGTGGCGGGTGTTCGTCGGGCTCGGGCTCCGGGTCCTTGAGCGGTCTTGAGCGTTGCACTTCGTGTGTGCGTAGGCCGTGGGGCTCGGCCCTCTGGGGTGCCGCGCTGCGCGCAGTGGTGATGTGCGCCTGCGCGTCGGGGCTTCGGCCCGGACTTCCGGGCCTTCTTGACCGTGGCGCTTTGCGCGCTTGTTCCTTGAGCCGGTGTCGCTGGCGCCGCGCACCCTGTGCGCGGCGCTGCGCGCGCGGTTCCCCGGGGCGCCCCGGCCTTTCCGGGCCCCCTTGAACGTGGTGCTTCGGGCGCGGTGCCAAGAGTGTGGTGGCTGTCGGGGATCGTGCGCGACCCCGCATCCACCCGTCCCCCTCACGACAACCGCGTCCCGTGCAGCGCCAAGAGCAGGCGCCAGGTCTGGGTCGCGATTTCCTCTGGGGTGGCGGGGATGCGGGCGTGGAGCCAGTCCGCCAGGACGCCTGCGAAGGTCGAGGCCACCGCCGAGGCGATCAGCTCCGGGGCCGGGGCGCCCGCTAGGGCGCGTTCGTGGTGGCTGCGGGTGCGGAGTCGTTGGTGGAGGAGGTCGCCGAGGGGGCCGCTGCCGCCCTCGTGGAGGAGGGTGCGGTAGAGGCCGGCGTGGGCGGGCAGCGAGGCGAAGAAGTCCGTCAGGGCCGGGGGGACGTTTGCCGGGGTGGGGGTGCCGCGCCAGGCGTGGAGCGCCTCCACCGCGTCCCGTACCACCGTCGCGCACGCGTCGACCGCCAGCGCTCTCAAGTCCGCGTAGTGCAGATAGAACGTCGCCCGGCCCACCCCCGCCCGCCGGACCAGCGCCGCCACGCTGACCTCCTCGAACGGGCGCTCCTCGCACTCCGCGAGCAGCGCCTGACGGAGCTTCGCCCTCGTGCGCTCCGCGCGCGGGTCGCTCATCCGGTCGGCCGTCCGGTCCGTCATCCCGCCACCACGACCGCCGTCAGGGCCAGCGCGCCCGGAAGCGCCTGCGCCACGAGGATGCGGCGGTTCGCGGTGAGGCCTCCGTACAGGCCCGCGACCACCACGCAGCACAGGAAGAAGACCTGGACCCGGTACCCCGTCGGGTCCGCGGCGATCAGGCCCCAGATCAGCCCCGCCGCCAGAAAACCGTTGTACAGGCCCTGGTTGGCCGCGAGCGGCGCCGTCGCGCGCGCCATCTCCGCGTCGAAGCCGGACAGGCCCCGACCGGGCGCCCGCTCCCACAGGAACATCTCCAGAGCCAGGATGTACACATGCAGCGCGGCCACCAGGCCGACCAGCACGTTCGCCGTCGCGGTCACGAGGGTCCCTCACTTCATGGAGCATGATTTCATGGACAGGTGTCTGTGAAGTATAGACACATGTCCATGATCGACAGGGTGTCGCCCGCACCGCGTACGGATCGACGCAGCGTCCATTGCCGCGCCCCCGCCCAGCCCGGCATCCTTCCGACGTGTCAGCGATCCGGATGAACCCCATGTCCCGGCGGTCCCTTCTGCTCGGCCTCGCGGTCGGCGCCGGCGCCGCGCTCGCCGGCTGCGGAGTGCCGGCGGCGTACGTCCAGCCCGGCGACCGCGCTCGGCGCGACGAGTCCGGGCGCGACAAGACCCTCGACTTCGCCAACTGGCCGCTCTACATCGACACCGACGACGAGGACGCCGCCAAGCGCCCCACCCTCGACGCGTTCACCGAGCGCACCGGGATCTCCGTCCACTACACGGAGGAGATCAACGACAACGACGAGTTCTTCGGGAAGATCAGCCCGGCCCTGATGAACCACCAGGAGACCGGCCGGGACCTGATCGTCGTCAGCGACTGGATGGCCGCCCGGTTCACCCGCCTCGGCTGGGTGCAGGAGATGGACCGCGCGCGGCAGCCGAACGTCGCCAAGTACCTGGATCCGCAGCTGCGTTCGCCCGCCTTCGACGAGGGCCGGCGCCACAGCGTGCCCTGGCAGTCCGGCATCACCGGCATCGCGTACAACCGCGGGAAGCTCGGCCGGGAGATCAAGTCCACCGGCGATCTGTGGGCCGACGACCTGCGCGGCCGGGTCACCCTCCTCTCCGGCCTCGACGAGTCCTTCGCGCTGCTGATGCAGGGCAACGGCGTCGATGTCACCCGCTGGAAGGAGGACGACTTCCACGCCATGTGCGAGCAGGTGGAGAAGCTGGTGCGCAAGAGGCACATCCGCCGCTTCACCGGCAACGACTACATCAAGGACCTGTCCACCGGAGACGTGCTGGCCTGTCAGGCGTACTCCGGCGACGTCATCCAGCTCCAGGCCGACAACCCCGACATCGAGTTCGTCGTGCCGGAGGAGGGTGCGGAGCTCTGGGCCGAGAGCCTGATGATCCCCAACCTCGCCCGCCACAAGCGCAACGCCGAGGCCCTGATCGACCACTACTACGACCCCGAGGTCGCCGCCGAGCTCGCCGCCTGGGTGAACTACGTCTGCCCGGTGCCCGCCGCCCGCGACGTGCTCGCCGACTCCGACGACGAGGAGCTGGCGGCGCTGGCCGAGGACCCGCTGATCTTTCCCGACGACGCGATGCGCGAGCGACTGGCCATCTCCCGCGACATCACCTCGACGGAGCGCAGCCCGTTCGCCAAGCGGTGGAACGCGATCGTCGGTCTGTGACCCCGGCCCGCGTCACAGGAGCGCGAAAAGCGCCGCTTCCGGAGGCGGCCATAGCCGCCGCCATTGTCCCGCACGCCTGCGCGCGCACCGTCGCCGGGGGCCCGCCGAAGGAGCCGAAAACCCGGGCGTACGCTGCGGATATGAGCGAGAAGAACGGGCCCGCGGCCCTCTTGCGGCGCATCCGCGTGTGGTTGGTCGTCTTCATCGTCTGCCTGGTGCTGAGCGGAGTGACGGCCTTCCCGCTCGTCACCGAACTGCACCTGCTCGAGGACGCCCTGACGTCCTGGGCGTCCCCGGTCGCCGACGCCCTCCCGGGCCTGATGGAGTGGATCCAGCGCGTACGGGACGGTCTCGACGCCACCGACGCGAAGTACCCCTTCGTGCTGTACGGAACGGACTGGCTGGCCTTCGCGCACCTGGTCATCGCGGTCGCCTTCTACGGCCCGTACCGCGATCCCGTGCGGAACATCTGGGTCATCGAGTTCGGCATGATCGCCTGCGCCGGGATCATCCCGCTCGCGCTGATCTGCGGTCCCATCCGGGGCATCCCCTTCTGGTGGTCGGTGATCGACATGTCGTTCGGCGTCTTCGGGGTCATCCCGCTCTACGTCGTACGCCGCAAGATCAAGCAGCTGGAGCAGCTGGAGCGGCTGACGACGCCGGACCCCACGCGGGATCCGGCGCCGAGCGCGGCCTAGCGACAGTCGCGGCCTGGCGACGGCCGAGGCCCAGCGACGGCCGAGGCCGGGCGTCAGGGCTGCTTGGGGGCTTCGAACGCCGCGTTCACCAGACGCATCACGATCGCATTGGAGCCCTGGCCCTTCGCGTCCGTGGAGTTGATGCTGTAGACGAGGGTCCGGGACGACAGACCATGGGCGTCGCGGGTGGGGCGGGTGGCGCCGATGCCCGCGTTGTAGCCCCAGCGGCCGCCGGTCTTGCCCCAGACCTCCTTGCCGCCCACCTCCCACCTGGTCATTCCCACGCTGTAGTCCGCCGAGCCCTCCTTGACCTCCGGCCGCGTGAACATCTCCTCCAGCAGCGGTCCGCGCACCACCTTCCCCGCGAACAGCGCGTGCGTGAAGCGCTCCAGATCGGCCGTGGTCGAGACGAGGTCGCCCGCGGCCCAGCCGTCCGTCACGCTCCAGACGCTGACGTCGCGCAGCTCGGAGCCGCCGCCGGGGAGCGGGAAGACCTGGTAGCCGCGGTTGTGCGGGCCGCGGATCCGGGGGCTCTCGCCCGGGGCGTACGTGTCGCACAGGCCGAGCGGCTTGGTGATGCGCTGCGCGAGCTGGTTCTCGTACGAGTCGCCGGTGACCTTCTCGATCAGCAGCCCGGCGATGGTGTAGCCGATGTTGCTGTAGCGCTGCCGCTCGCCCGGGACCGTGCTCTCCTTCTTCTTCGCGGGGGAGGTGGCCGAGGCGACTATGGCGTGCGGGTCGTGGATCTGGAAGCGGAGGTCGTACCAGTCGCCGACGTCCTTCCCCGGGAAGTCGGCAGACGGTATGCCATGGGTGTGGTTGAGCAACTGCCGTACGGTGACGTCCTCGTACGCCGCCGGGATCACGTCCGGCAGATAGTCCCGGACGCTCGCGTCGAGGTCCACCTTCTTCTCGGCGGCGAGCTGGAGGACCATCGCGGCGACGAAGACCTTGGTCACCGAGCCCGCCCGGAAGCGGGCCCGGGGGTCGGCGCCGCGGCCCGACGGGAGGTCGTGGACGCCGGAGCTGCCGCGCCACTGGCCGTCCGTGCCGGAGACCCGCACCAGCGCGGCGGTCGCCTTGTCGTCGGGCAGCCCGTTGATCGCGTCGCGCAGAGCCTTGGCCACGGGCTCGGGGACGGGGGCGCGACGGTCGGCTGCTCCTTGCGAGGCTGCTCCTTGAGAGGCGGAGACAGCGGCGCCCCCGTGGGAAGCGGGTGAGGCAGCGGCGAAAGCCGGGGCGGCCGGGCCCGCAGCGATGCCGAGCACGAGGGCCGCGGCGAGGACAGTGCGGGTACGAGTGTTCACTGCTGACTCCAGGGGATGAGCGTTTCTCTGCGACGCCACCCATCCTGTTGATCTCCGCGCCGACCCGGATCGTCGTCAAGTACCAACAGCTGCCCCGGTGTTGTCAGGGTGATCCCCTGAGGGTTCCCCGCCCCGCCCGCCCCTCGCGTCTCAGGGTTTGCGGCCCACAGCGCCGAACTGAGCGACCGTCGGCGACTGGCCCTCCGTCGCCGGGTCGTGCCGCCAGCGGGCGCAGGAGACGACCCCCGGCTCCAGCACCTCCAGGCCGTCCAGGAACGAGACGAACTCCTCCCGGCTGCGCGTCCTGATCGGCGGAGTCGCGTTCTCGTTCCAGAACCGCATGGCCTCTGCGTTGCCCTCGCCGCCGAGCTCCAGCGTCGGATGCGTCAGAACGAGGTAGCTGCCGGACGGAACGGCGTCCATCAGGGTCCGCACGATCGACCGGGCGTGGTCCGTGTCGAGGACGAAGTTGAGGATGCCGAGCATCATCACCGCCACCGGCCGCTCCAGGTCCAGCGTCGGCGAGACCGACCGGACGATCGCCTCGGGTTCGTGGGCGTCCGCGTCGATGTACTCGGTCGCGCCGCTCGCCGTGCCGGTGAGCAGGGCGCGCGCGTGCGCCAGCACGATGGGGTCGTTGTCGACGTAGACGATCCGGGAGTCGGGCGCGATGCGCTGGGCGACCTCGTGGGTGTTCTCGGCGGTCGGCAGACCCGTGCCGACGTCGAGGAACTGCCGGATGCCCAGCTCGCCGGCGAGCAGCGTCACCGCACGGCCCAGGAACGCCCGGTCCGCCCGCGCCACCAGGCCGATGCTCGGGTAGAGGCCGGTGACGTGGTTGCCGACCTCGCGGTCGACGGGGTAGTTGTCCTTGCCGCCGAGCCAGTGGTTCCAGACCCGGGCGTTGTGGGCTATGTCCGTGCGGATCCTGTCGTTCACTTCTCGCTCCTCGACGGGCGGCTGCGTACGGCCCATCTTGCCGGAAGGATCAAGAGGCCGTGGCCAAGTGGCCTTTGGTCAAGGAGCTGTGGTCAAGGGGCCGTGCCGCGGGCGGAGTCGCCCAGGATCGCGTGGAGGGCGGCCACCCGGTTCGTGGTGATCGAGTCGACGCCGTACCGGAGCAGACGGCGCATCGTGCGCCGGGTGTCCGCCGTCCAGGCCGAGACCAGCAGCCCGTCCTGGTGCAGACGGTCCGTCAGCTCCGGACTGAGCAGGCCGAAGCGGTAGTTGAGCCAGCGCGGCCGTACCGCCTCCAGCAGCACCGGGCGCGGCGGCGCGAGCGTCGTCCAGGTCAGCGCGAGCTCGGCGGACGGGTCCGCGGCCCGTACGTGGAGCATGGTCGTCGCGCCCGCGCTGTAGTACACCCGCTCCGCGGCGCCGCACTCGCGCACGGCGCCGACGATCGTGCGCACGGACGCCTTCGACGCCCCCGGCAGATCGAGCATCAGCCGGTGCGATCCGGCCGCGGCCAGCGCCTCGTGCAGCGTCGGCACCCCCTCGCCGCTGAGCGCGCGGACCTCGGCGAGGGTGAGCCCGGAGAGCGGCCGGTCATGGCCCCACAGCCGCTTCAGCGAGTCGTCGTGCAGCAGCACGGGCTCGCCGTCGCGGGTGAGGCGTACGTCGATCTCGACCGCGTCCGCGCCCAGTCCGATCGCCGAGCGGATCGAGGGGAGGGTGTTCTCGCGGATGCGGTAGGGGTCACCGCGGTGGCCCACGGCAGTAGGAGTGCGCATGGGGTCATTGTCTGCGGCGCAGAGGCCGCGGCGCGACGCGCCGTGCCCGCGGCGCTTGCTCGGCGGGGTGTACACCAGGGCGTACGACGGCGAGCTCGGCGGTGCTACGGCGTTGCTACGGCGAGTTCGGCAGCGCTATGGCGAACTCGGCAGCGCTACCGCGCCGGGCTCAGCGGGCCGCCAGCCAGTCGGCGGTGTACGCGTCGATCTCCGCCGTGATCCGCGCCTTGCCGGCCGCGTCGAGGAAGGACGCCTCCACGGCGTTCTTGGCGAGCTCGGCGACGCCGCGCTCGTCCAGCTCCAGCAGCCGGGCGGCCACCGCGTACTCGTTGTTCAGGTCGCTGCCGAACATCGGCGGGTCGTCGCTGTTGATGGTCACCAGCACGCCCGCCGCGACCATCTCCTTGATGGGGTGCTCGTCCAGGTCGAGGACGGCGCGGGTGGCGAGGTTCGACGTGGGGCAGACCTCCAGCGGAATCCGGTTCTCCGCGAGGTGCTTGAGCAGCGCCGGATCCTGTGTGGCGCTGGTGCCGTGGCCGATGCGCTCGGCGCGCAGGTCGTTCAGCGCGTCCCAGATGGTCTGCGGACCGGTCGTCTCGCCGGCGTGCGGCACGGAGTGCAGGCCCGCGGCGATCGCGCGGTCGAAGTACGGCTTGAACTGCGGCCGGGGCACCCCGATCTCGGGACCGCCGAGCCCGAAGGAGACCAGGCCCTCGGGGCGCAGGTCCACCGCGAGCCGCACGGTCTCCTCGGCGGCCTCGAGTCCGGCCTCGCCCGGGATGTCGAAGCACCAGCGCAGCACCACTCCGAGCTCGGCCTCGGCCGCCTTGCGGGCGTCCTCGATGGCGTCCATGAACGCCTTCTCGTCGATGCCGCGGCGGGTCGAGGAGAACGGGGTGACGGTCAGCTCGGCGTAGCGGATGTTCTGCCGCGCCATGTCGCGCGCGACCTCGAAGGTGAGCAGCCGTACGTCCTCCGGGGTGCGGACCAGGTCCACGACCGAGAGGTAGACCTCGATGAAGTGCGCGAAGTCCGTGAAGACGAAGTAGTCGGCGAGCGCGTCGGGGTCGGTCGGGACCTTCGAGTCGGGGTGGCGGGCGGCCAGCTCCGCGACGATGCGCGGCGAGGCCGAGCCGACGTGGTGGACATGGAGCTCCGCCTTGGGAAGCCCGGCGATGAAGGGGCTCAGATCGGTCATCGGGTCCTCCGTGTGCGGTAAGCCGTTCGGGTCAGGGGATCATCGTAGGCCGCCCAGGTCCGGCCTGGGACGCAGGCCGTAGCATGACCGGACGACCTGATGGGGGAGATCCATGTCTGACAATCAGGCCCAGCCGTCCGGCGGGCCGGAGCCGCGCGATCCGTGGGCCCCGCCGGCGAGCAGCGCGGCGCAGAGCAGGGTGCCGCTGGACAAGCCGCCGACGGACGCGCCCGCGGCCGCGCCGGGGGGCGGATCGGGTGCGGGGGTGCACGACCAGCTGACGGTGACCTCGATGCCGGGGTCGACGCCGGACGTGGGTGCGGGCGCGGTGCCGCCGCCCCCGATAGCCCCGGGCGGACCGGCCCAGCCGGCGCCCGGTCCGTACGGCTACCCCGCGGCCCCCGTGGCCCCTCAGCCCACCCCGCCGCCGGGCGGTTCCTACGGCGGTGCGTACGGGGCCGGCTACCCGGGCTACCCCGGGTACCCCTCCTACGCCCAGCCCGCCTGGCAGCCCGGCCCCGCGAACGGCATGGGCATCACCGCGCTGGTGCTCGGCATCCTGTCCGTCTGCCTGTTCTGCCTCTACGGAGTCGTCGCCGTCGTCCTCGGCGTACTGGCCCTGATCTTCGGGATCCTCGGCCGTAAGCGCGCTCAGCGCGGGGAGGCGACCAACGGCGGGATGGCGCTGGCGGGCATCATCCTCGGCACGATCGGGATCGTGATCGGCGCGGTGGTGATCGTGCTGCTGGCGTGGGGGATCACGATGGCGATCGACGAGGAGGAGAAGAGGGAGGAGCGGCGGAAGAGCCGGTACGACGACTACTCGAACACGTTGGTCGTCGAGCGGCGGGGGTAGGCGGGGCGGGGGTGGAGCGGGTGCGGGTCTCCTGCGGGGCGCTGCCCCGGACCCCGCGCCTCAATCTCCCCCCAGACTTCGTCCGGGGGGACCCCCACGGGGCTGGGTTTCGCCTCAAGCGCTGGCGGGGCTGGATTCGGGGGCTGCCCCCGGGACCCCCGCGCCTCAAGCTCCCCCAGACTTCGTCCGGGGGGACCCCCACGGGGCTGGGTTGCGCCTCAGGCGCCGGCCGGGCTGGGTTGCGCCTCAAACGCCGGCGAGGCTGGGTGGGCCCCCAGCGTCAGCCGGGTGCCGGGGTTCGCGCCTCAGAGCTCGGCCGGGTTCAAGGGATGGCTCCTCTGTCGTCGGCCGGGCCGGTAGGCGCCCCAAGCCCCAGCCGGGCCCGAGGGGCCGCGACTCAGAACCCGGCCGCGCCCGGCGCCCCCACCCTCACGCCCCCTCCCTGAGCGCCTCTCTCGCCTCCATCAGGGCGAAGCCCAGGAGGTTCTGGCCGCGCCAGCGGGTGGGGTCCTGGGCGCGGGGGTCGTCTGCTGCCAGGCCGATGCCCCAGATGCGGTCGAGGGGGCTCGCCTCGACCAGGACGCGCTGCTGAGTGTTGAGCAGGAAGGTCCGCAGCTCCTCGTTCTGGCCGAACTTGTGGATGCTGCCCTCGCGCACGATCGCGAAGCGCTCGCGGACCCAGGTCTCGTCTTTGAAGCCGCGCACCAGGCGGCCCGCCCTCTTCGCCAGAGCCGGGTTCGGCGCCTCCAGGGCCTTCTGCTCGGCTTCCGCGTCGCCGAAGAGGCGTGCCTTGGACGCCATCATCCAGTGCTCGGCGGTGGCATAGCGCACTCCGTCGACCACGAACGGCGACGGCCACCACTGGCTGAGGCAGCTTGAGCCGATAGTGCCGTCCCGGCGCGGCGCATGGCCCCAAAAATGCAGATACTTGATGCGTTGATCCATGCTGACCTGCTTCATCAGCTCTTTCATCCCCATGCACGCGAGTCTGACATCCACCACTGACACTCCGTACGGGTATTTCCCGCGGGACGCGACACATGGTCGACCGATTCCGTTGCGTAACCAAAAGGCAACAACGGAATCACTTGTTGAGGAAGTAGCCCTCTGTCAGGATCGGCACTCAAATCGAGCGGGAACAACGGAGAGCGCCATGGGCAACCGCTTCCAGGTGCACGACCGCTTCGCGGCCGGCGCACAGTACATCGACGGGCGGCTGCGGCCCGGTTCCGCAGGACGCACACAGGACATCGTGAACCCGGCGACGGGCGAGACGGTCCACACCTATGAACTCGCAGGGGCCGCCGACGTGGACGCGGCCGTCGCCGCCGCCCGCGCGGCCTTCCCCGGCTGGGCGGGCGCGACGCCGGGCGAGCGCTCCGACGCCCTGCACGCCTTCGCCTCGGTCCTCGCCGACCAGGCCGCCGACCTCGCGTACGCCGAGTCCCTCCAGTGCGGCAAGCCCATCAAGCTGAGCACCGAGTTCGACGTGCCCGGCACCGTCGACAACACCGCCTTCTTCGCCGGCGCGGCCCGCCATCTCCAGGGGCAGTCCGCCGGCGAGTACAGCGGCGACCACACCTCGTACGTACGGCGTGAGGCGATCGGCGTCGTCGGCTCCATCGCCCCCTGGAACTATCCGCTCCAGATGGCCGCCTGGAAGGTCCTGCCGGCCATCGCCGCGGGCAACACCATCGTGCTCAAGCCCGCCGAGATCACCCCGCTGACCTCGCTGATGTTCGCGCAGGCGGCGCAGGAGGCAGGGATCCCCGACGGCGTCGTCAACGTGATCTCCGGCGCGGGGCGCGACGCGGGCGAGCACCTCGTCGGCCACCCGGACGTGGCCATGACCTCCTTCACCGGCTCCACCCCCGTCGGCAAGCGCGTCGCCGAGGTCGCCACCGCCACCGTCAAGCGCCTCCACCTGGAGCTCGGCGGCAAGGCGCCCTTCGTGGTCTTCGACGACGCCGACCTGGAGGCCGCCGTGCACGGCGCGGTCGCCGGCTCGCTCATCAACAGCGGCCAGGACTGCACCGCCGCCACCCGCGCCTACGTCCAGCGCCCGCTGTACGACGCCTTCGTCAGCGGCGTCGCCGATCTGATGGCGACCGTCCGGCTCGGCGACCCCTTCGACCCGTCGACCGACCTCGGCCCGCTGGTCTCGCACCTCCAGCGCGACCGCGTCGCGGGCTTCGTCGACCGGGCCCGGGCCTACGCCACCGTCGTCACCGGCGGCGAGGCCCCCGGGGGCAAGCTGAAGGACGGCGCGTACTACCTCCCCACCCTGATCGCCGGCGCCGCGCAGGACAGCGAGGTCGTCCAGTCCGAGATCTTCGGGCCGGTCCTCGTGGTCGTCCCCTTCGACTCCGACGACGAGGGCATCGCCCTCGCCAACGACACCCCCTACGGCCTCGCCGCCTCCGCCTGGAGCCGCGACGTCTACCGCGCCAACCGCGCCACCCGCGAGATCCAGGCGGGCTGCGTCTGGGTCAACGACCACATCCCGATCATCAGCGAGATGCCGCACGGCGGCTACCAGGCATCGGGCTTCGGAAAGGACATGTCCGTCTACTCCTTCGAGGAGTACACGCAGGTCAAGCACGTGATGTTCGACAACACAGCGGTGGCGGCCAAGGACTGGCACCGCACGATCTTCGGGGACCGATAGCCAGTAGCCGCCCGACCGGCGGCACCATCCCGAAAGGGCACAGCGCATGAAGCACAACGAGCCCGACCGCCTCTCCGCGGCCCAACTGGCCGCCGTGCGACGCAGCTTGACGAACGGGCGAGGCGCACTCTCCCGCCGCTCGCTGCTGCGTGCGTCGGGCGTCGGCGCGCTCGCGGTCGGCGGCGCCGGCATTCTGAGCGGCTGCGGCATCCCGCCCGCCAAGCGGGAGGAGGGCGCGGCGGCCTCCGACGACCACTCGGACCAGGAGAAGCAGATCAACTTCTCCAACTGGACCGAGTACATGGACATCAGCGAGGACGGCAAGACCCGTCCCACCCTCCAGGCGTTCACCAAGCGCACCGGGATCGCCGTCCGGTACACCGAGGACATCAACGACAACGTCGAGTTCTTCGGCAAGATCCAGCCGCAGCTGGCGGCCGGCCAGGACACCGGCCGCGACCTGATCAACGTCACCGACTGGCTCGCCGCCCGGATGATCCGGCTCGGCTGGGCGCAGAAGCTCGACGCCTCGCTGCTGCCGCACGCGTACGCCAACCTCTCCTCCCAGTTCCGCAGCCCCGACTGGGACCCGGGACGCGCCTACTCCTACCCCTGGACCGGCATTCCGGCCGTCATCGCCTACAACGTCAAGGCGACCAAGGGCCGCAAGGTCGACTCCATCACCCAGCTGCTGGACGACCCCACCCTCAAGGGCCGGGTCAGCCTCCTCACCGAGATGCGCGACACCGTCGGACTGACCCTGCTCGACATGGGCAAGGACCCGGCCAAGGTCGACGACGCCGACTACGACGCCGCCATCAACCGGCTCCAGAAGGCCGTCGACAAGAAGCAGATCCGCCGCTTCACCGGCAACGACTACACCTCGGACCTCGACAAGGGCGACATCGCCGCCTGTGTGGCCTGGGCCGGGGACCTCATCCAGCTCCAGGTCGACAACCCGGACGTCAAGTTCTCGATCCCGGCCGCCGGCTATATGACGGCGACCGACAACCTGCTGGTCCCGGCGAACGCCAGGCACCAGAAGAACGCCACCAGGCTGATCGACTACTACTACGAGCTCCCGGTCGCGGCCCAGCTCGCCGCGTACATCAACTACGTGAGCCCGGTCAACGGCGTCGGCCCCGAGCTCGCCAAGATCGATCCGGCTCTGGCCGCGAACCCGCTGATCATCCCGGACGCGGCCATGGCGGCCAAGTCCCACTCCTTCCGCTCGCTCAGCTCCGAGGAAGAGACGGCGTACGAAGAGAAGTTCGCCAAGCTCATCGGCGCGTAGCCCCTCGCGGCCAAGCCCCCGAGGAGCGGGGCGCCGCGCAGTTCACCGGACGAAGCCGGGCGAGCGGCGCCGCCCTCTCGGCGCCGCAGAGCCGCCACGACGTAAGCCCCTTCGCCCCCAACCCGGGAGCCATCAATGACACAGACCACCGGCGGCGACGTCCGCCTCGCTGGTATCAGCAAGACCTACGGCTCCTTCACCGCCGTACAGCCGCTCGACCTGACCATTCCGCAGGGCTCCTTCTTCGCGCTGCTGGGCGCGTCCGGCTGCGGCAAGACGACGACCCTGCGCATGATCGCCGGTCTGGAGGAGCCCACCACCGGCGCCGTGTTCCTCGGCGACACGGACGTCACCTCCCTGCCGCCGCACAAACGCCCGGTCAACACCGTCTTCCAGAGCTATGCGCTCTTCCCGCATCTCGACGTCTACGAGAACGTCGCCTTCGGGCTGCGCCGACGCGGCGTCACGTCGGTGAAGAAGCAGGTCGGCGACATGCTCGACCTCGTGGAGCTGGGCGACTTCGCCAAGCGCAAGCCGCACCAGCTCTCCGGCGGCCAGCAGCAGCGCGTCGCCGTGGCCCGCGCGCTCATCAACCACCCGCAGGTGCTGCTGCTCGACGAGCCGCTCGGCGCCCTCGACCTCAAGCTGCGCCGCCAGATGCAGCTGGAGCTCAAGCGCATCCAGACCGAGGTCGGCATCACCTTCGTGCACGTCACCCACGACCAGGAGGAGGCCATGACGATGGCCGACACGGTCGCGGTCATGAACGGCGGACGGGTCGAGCAGCTGGGCGCGCCCGCCGAGCTGTACGAGCACCCGCACACCACCTTCGTCGCCAACTTCCTGGGCACCTCCAACCTCATCGAGGCCGAGGTGGCCGAGCGGACCGGCGACGACGTGATCGTCACGGCGGCCGGGGCCAAGCTGCGGCTGCCCGCCGACCGCTGCGCCACCGAGCCCCGCACCGGCGGGAAGCTGCTGGTCGGCGTCCGTCCCGAGAAGGTCTCGCTGGCGCACGCCGCCGACGCGGGCGCCATCGCCGACGGCCGCAACACCGTCAGCGGCCGGATCGTGGACTCCAGCTTCATCGGAGTCTCCACGCAGTTCATCGTCGACAGCCCGGTCTGCCCCGAGCTGGAGGTGTACGTACAGAACATCGAGCGCGACGCGAGCCTGACCCCCGGCGCCGAGGTCGTCCTGCACTGGAACCCTGCGCACACCTTTGGACTCGACGCCGCACAGTCCATGCTTGCAGGGACGATGGGCGACGCGGGCGTGGAGACGGTCAAGGAGGGCGCATGACCGCCACCGAGACCCCGCCGGTCGCCGAGCCGGTGCTCCGCAAGCCGTCCGTGCGGCGCAAGCTCGTGCCGTACTGGCTGCTGCTGCCCGGCATCCTGTGGCTGCTGGTCTTCTTCGCCCTGCCGCTGGTCTACCAGGCGTCGACCTCCGTGCAGACCGGCTCTCTGGAGCAGGGCTTCGAGGTCACCTGGCACTTCCAGACCTACTGGGACGCCATCGCCGAGTACTACCCGCACTTCCTGCGGTCCCTGCTGTACGCGGGCACCGCCACCGTCCTGTGTCTGCTGCTGGGCTATCCGCTCGCCTATCTGATCGCCTTCAAGGCGGGCCGCTGGCGCAATCTGCTGCTCGTCCTGGTCATCGCGCCGTTCTTCACCAGCTTCCTGATCCGCACCCTCGCCTGGAAGACGATCCTCGCGGACGGCGGACCGGTGGTGGAGGTCCTCAACACCATCGGCTTCCTCGACGTCACCAGCTGGCTCGGGATGACCGAGGGCGACCGGGTGCTCGCCACGCCGCTGGCGGTGGTCACCGGTCTGACGTACAACTTCCTGCCGTTCATGGTGCTTCCGCTGTACACCTCGCTGGAGCGGATCGACCCGCGCCTGCACGAGGCGGCCGGCGATCTGTACGCCAAGCCGAGGACGGTCTTCCGCAGGGTGACCTTCCCGCTCTCCATGCCGGGCGTCGTCTCCGGGACGCTGCTGACCTTCATTCCGGCCAGCGGCGACTACGTGAACGCCGAACTGCTCGGCTCCACCGACACGCGCATGGTCGGCAACGTCATCCAGTCGCAGTTCCTGCGGGTGCTCGACTACCCGACCGCGGCCGCGCTGTCCTTCATCCTCATGGCGGTCGTTCTGATCATGGTGACCGTCTACATCCGCCGGGCCGGAACGGAGGATCTCGTCTGATGCGTTGGCTGAGGCGCAACTTCGTCGTGATCGTGGGCCTGCTCACGCTCGCGTATCTGATCCTGCCGAACATCGTCGTGATGGTGTTCTCGTTCAACAAGCCGGCCGGGCGGTTCAACTACCGCTGGCAGCAGTTCTCCACCGAGGCATGGACGGACCCGTGCGGCGTCGCCGACCTGTGCGGCTCGCTGACGCTCTCCCTCCAGATCGCCTTCTGGGCGACCGTCGGAGCGACGGTGCTCGGCTCGATGATCGCGTTCGCGCTGGTCCGCTACCGCTTCCGGGCGCGTGGCGCGATCAACTCGCTGATCTTCATGCCGATGGCGATGCCCGAGGTGGTCATGGCCGCATCGCTGCTGACCCTCTTCCTCAACCTGGGCGCGCAGCTGGGCTATATGACCATCCTGATCGCCCACACGATGTTCTGTCTGAGCTTCGTCGTCGTCGCCGTCAAGGCGCGCGTGATGTCGATGGACCCGCGTCTGGAGGAGGCCGCGCGCGATCTGTACGCGGGGCCTGTGCAGACGTTCCTGCGGGTCACGCTGCCGATCGCCGCCCCCGGCATCGCGGCGGGCGCGGTGCTCGCGTTCGCGCTCTCCTTCGACGACTTCATCATCACCAACTTCAACTCGGGCAGCACCGTCACCTTCCCCATGTTCGTGTGGGGCTCGGCCCAGCGCGGCACGCCCGTCCAGATCAACGTCATCGGCACGGCCATGTTCGCCATCGCCGTACTGATCGTCGTCGCCGGCCAGGTCGTCAGCAGCCGGCGGAAGCAGAAGGCACAGCCCTAGACCCCCTTGAAGGAGTGGAAACCATGGCCCCAGCTGCCATGACCTTTGCCTCATCACTCTCCGACGCCCAGCCCGTCTCCTTCTGGCTGGACGACCCCGAAAAGCCGGGCGCGCTGCCGGCGCTGACCGGCGACGAGCGCTGCGACCTCCTCGTGGTGGGCGGCGGCTACAGCGGACTGTGGACCGCGCTGCTGGCCAAGGAGCGCGACCCCGGCCGGGACGTCGTACTGATCGAGGGGCGCGAGGTGGGCTGGGCCGCCTCGGGCCGCAACGGCGGCTTCTGCGCCGCCTCCCTCACCCACGGCCTCGGCAACGGACTCGCCCGCTGGCCGGGCGAGCTCGTCAAGCTGGAGGAGCTCGGCGCGCGCAACCTCGACGCCATCGAGGCGGCGGTCGCCGCGTACGGCATCGACTGCGACTTCGAGCGCACCGGCGAGATCGACGTCGCCACCGAGCCGTACCAGGTCGACGAGATCCGCGAGATGTACGAGCAGGCGACCGAGCTCGGCTTCACCGGCCTCGAACTCCTCGACCAGGACCAGGTGCGCGCCGAGGTGAACTCGCCGACCTTCCTCGGCGGCCTGTGGGACCGCCGGGGGGTCGCCATGCTGCACCCGGCCAAGCTCGCCTGGGGCCTCAAGCAGGCCTGCCTGGATCTGGGCGTGCGCGTCTACGAGAACACCGCCGGCCTCGAGCTCGCCGACTCCGGCGCGCAGACGGTCGTGCGCACGCCGTACGGCAGGGTCTTCGCCGAGCGGGTCGCACTCGGCACCAACGTCTTCCCCTCGCTGGTCAAGCGGGTGCGTCCGTACACCGTCCCGGTCTACGACTACGCGCTGACGACCGAGCCGCTGAGCGCCGAGCAGCTGGCCTCGATCGGCTGGCAGAGCCGGCAGGGGCTCGGCGACGTCGCCAACCAGTTCCACTACTTCCGTATCACCGCCGACCACCGCATCCTCTGGGGCGGCTACGACGCGATCTATCCGTACGGCGGCAGAGTCAGCGCCGAGATGGACCACCGGCCGGAGACGTATCTGAAGCTCGCCGGCCATTTCTTCGCCTGCTTCCCCCAGCTGGAGGGCCTGCGCTTCAGCCATGCCTGGGGCGGCGCGATCGACACCTGCTCGCGGTTCTCCGCCTTCTTCGGCGCCGCCCACGGCGGCCGGGTCGCCTACGCGGCCGGGTACACCGGGCTCGGCGTCGGCGCGACCCGCTTCGGCGCGGAGGTGATGCTCGACCTGCTGTCCGGCGAGCAGACCGAGCGCACGGAGCTGGAGATGGTGCGCAAGAAGCCCCTGCCGTTCCCGCCCGAGCCGCTCGCCTGGGCCGGCATCGAGTTCACCAAGCGGTCCCTGGCCAGGGCGGACGCCAACGCCGGGCGGCGCAATGTGTGGCTGAAGGCGATGGACCGGCTCGGCCTCGGCTTCGACAGCTAGCCGCGGCCGGCGCTGCGCGGGCTGACGACCTTCAGTCAGCGGCAGTCGTCGAAGAGCAGGGAGTTGTCGAAGAACGTCGACGCGAATGGCTCGAGCAGGCCAGGAGCAGCATCCCGCACAGGCACCAACTGCCCACCACGTCGAGAGGCCAGTGGTAGCCGCGCAGCACCAGCCCGATGCCCGTCGCCGCCGTCAGCAGCACGGCGACGGGCATCAGCCGTCTGCCCAGCGCTCCGCCGACGAGCAGGGCGGCGCCGACGTACGCCACCATCGCGGTCGCCGCGTGCCCCGAGGGGTAGTAGCCGGTCTCGGCGGTCAGCGGGCCCACCCGGTCCACCCACGCCTTGAGCGGGGCGACCAGCGCCGGGACGAGCGCCATGGCCAGCGCGAACGCCAGCGCGTCGCGGCGGCACCGTCGCCACACCGCGTACCCGATCGCCGCCGCGAGCACCGGCAGCGCGACGGCCAGGTTGCCGAGGTCGGCGAAGAGCTCCGCCAGAGGGACCGGTCCGCGCCCGATCGCCGCCCGGCCGGCGCGCTCGTCCAGGGCGCGCAGCGGACCGTCGGCGGCCGTCTGCCAGGTGATCAGCGCGAAGAGAACGGCGCACAGCGCCAGCAGGGAAAGAGAGAGGAGAAAAGGAGGAGCCGGCCTTCCCGGAACAGGGGGGGTGGTTCCGAGAAGGCCGGCCGGACCGGTGTGCCGCGCGCCCCGGGGGGTTTGGGGCGGGCGGCCATCCGATCGGTGAGGAGTTCCGGAGCCATGGGCTCCAGTGGTGTGCGCGAGGGCACGACCAAGACGAGGCTGGGGAGGCTCCGCCCTGGGGTCGCTCGCAGTCCCCTGCGAGCGGGGTGTTTCTCTCATCTGCAGAAACCGTACGGCAGGGGCTGGGGGACCGACAGGCGGATCTCCATCCCGCCATCGGCCCCCCACAGCTTCTTCACAGGCCCTCACCGTTCACTCGGTCAGACGTTCGCGAGCGCCTGCTCGATGATGTCCAGACCCTCGTTGAGCAGGTCCTCGCCGATCACCAGCGGGGGCAGGAAGCGCAGCACGTTGCCGTAGGTGCCGCAGGTCAGGATGATCAGACCCTCGGCGTGGCACGCCTTGGCCAGCGCGGCGGTCGCCTCCGGGTTCGGCGTCTTGGCGGCGCGGTCCTTGACCAGCTCGATCGCGATCATCGCGCCGCGGCCGCGGATGTCGCCGATGATGTCGAACTTCTCCTGCATCGCGGCGAGGCGGCCCTTCATGACCTCCTCGATGCGCTTGGCCTTGGCGTTGAGGTCGAGCTCCTTCATCGTCTCGATGGAGCCCAGCGCGGCGGCGCAGGCCACCGGGTTGCCGCCGTAGGTGCCGCCGAGGCCGCCCGCGTGCGCGGCGTCCATGATCTCGGCGCGGCCCGTGACGGCGGCGAGCGGGAGGCCGCCGGCGATGCCCTTGGCGGTGGTGATCAGGTCGGGGACGACGCCCTCGTCCTCGCAGGCGAACCACTGGCCGGTGCGGCAGAAGCCGGACTGGATCTCGTCGGCGACGAAGACGATGCCGTTGTCCTTGGCGAACTGCGAGATCGCGGGCAGGAAGCCCTTGGCGGGCTCGATGAAGCCGCCCTCGCCGAGGACCGGCTCGATGATGATCGCGGCGACGTTCTCCGCGCCGACCTGCTTGGAGATCTGGTCGATGGCCTGGGCGGCGGCCTCGGGGCCGCAGTTCTCCGGGCCGGTCGGCCAGCGGTAGCCGTAGGCGACCGGGACGCGGTAGACCTCGGGCGCGAACGGGCCGAAGCCGTGCTTGTACGGCATGTTCTTGGCGGTCAGCGCCATCGTGAGGTTGGTGCGGCCGTGGTAGCCGTGGTCGAAGACGACGACGGCCTGGCGCTTGGTGTGCGCACGGGCGATCTTGACCGCGTTCTCGACGGCCTCGGCGCCGGAGTTGAACAGCGCGGACTTCTTCGCGTGGTCGCCCGGGGTCAGCTCGGCGAGCGCCTCGCAGACCTCGACGTACCCCTCGTACGGCGTGACCATGAAACAGGTGTGGGTGAAGTCCGCCAGCTGCGCGGACGCACGGCGTACGACGGCCTCGGCGGACGCGCCCACCGAGGTCACGGCGATGCCGGAGCCGAAGTCGATCAGGCGGTTGCCGTCGATGTCCTCGATGATGCCGCCGCCCGCGCGGGCCGTGAAGACGGGAAGCACGGAGCCCACGCCGCCGGCCACCGCGTTGAGGCGGCGGGCCTGCAGCTCCTGCGACTTCGGGCCGGGGATGGCGGTGACGACGCGGCGCTCCTGCGGGATTGCGGTCATGAGGGGCTCCTGGGGGTGGGTGAAACGGACGCTGCTTCTCTTTCTCCGCAGGCTAGGCGCGGGGACAAGGCCCGGGCATGCTCCGTTCGGGAGTATTGGGGGCGTGTCGTTGTCCCCGACGGACAACGGCGCTCGGGGCGGTGGTGAGCCAGGCGTGCGGGGGGCGCTGTGCCTCCGGCGGGGACAACGGGCCAGGACGCGGTAGAACACCGCCGCCGAGGGGGCGCGCATCACCGAACTCCCATAGCCGTGGCACTAGATTGACGGGTGCACAGAGCGGGCCTGGCTGGTCAGGGGGCAGCGGTTTCATGGAATCCGAAGGCACATTCGATGCACGCGGCACGGGACGCGGGTCCGGGGCGTCCGGAGCGGCGGGCGCGGCCTCGACGTCCGGGGCCGCGGGGGCCGGACACGCGCCCGACGCGCACGGCCCGTCCGTGCCACGCCCCGCCGGGCCGCCGCCCGGCCCGCCGCCCTCCGTGCCGTTCGGGACCCCCGCGCTGCCTGAGCACGCGCCGGTCACCCGGCCCGCCGTCGTCGAGTGGCTGCGCACCCCGCGGCCCGCGGCAGCCCCCGGCATCTGGCGGCTCGGCCACCGCGAGCGGCCGCTGGAGGCGCCGGACGTCGTGCCCGCCCGCCAGCTGTTCAGCGGGGCCTTCATCGCCTATCTCTGCGGCTGGCTGCTGTGGTCGCTGCTGTGGAACGGCTATCTGAGCGGTTGGTGGATCTTCGTCAAGGACTGGTGGCTGCTGCCGATGCTGTGGCTGGTCCCGGACGACTGGAAGGCCCCGGGCAGCGACGACGCGGAGCTCTTCGTCGCCGCGATCTACGTCTACTACGCACTCGTCCTGGTGCTGCTCGCCGTCGGCTTCGGGCGGATCGGCAACTGGCGCGAGGTCTGGCAGCGCTACGGAGTGCCCGTATGGCCGCTCTTCGTGCTGCTGCCCGGCGTGTGGCGCGACATGCCCCGCACCGTCACCTGGACCACCTGGGTGTCCAATATCTACTACGTGCTGCTCGTGGCCGCCGTGATCGCGGCCGTGGGACGCATCGGCTCATGGCCTCCCGTACGGCGCCGACTGGGCGCCGCCGAGCCCGCGACAGCGCCGCAGCCTCCCTCCGAGGCCGACCCCGCCGACTGGCCCGAGCTGCGCGCCGCCGGTCTGGGCGCGGCCGCCGACCGGCTCGCCGACGCCACGGCACGCGGAACGCTCGGGGACGTGGACTACGCCCGGATCCGACGCGCCTGGCAGGGGGTGCACGCCAGGCCCGAGCGGCTGGCCGCCTTCGCCGAGACCGTCCGCAAGCACGGCGCGGCCGCCTGCGCCCACCCGTCGGGCGTGCGGGACCTGCCCGTGCGCAGCGCGACCCACGACCTCGCCACCGCACAGGTCAAGATCGGCACCGCGGTCGACGACCCGCGCAATCCCTACGCACGCCGCACCACCGGCGTCGCCCTGGAGCCCGCGCTGCTGGGGACCTCGCTGCTCGCCGTCGGACCCTCCGGGGCCGGCAAGAGCGTGCGGCTGGTACGTCCCGTCGTCGAGTCCCTGTGCCTCCAGGCCCTCGCCAACCGCGCCGCCGTCGTCGCCGTCACCCCGCAGGGCGCGGCCGCAGCCCCCGACGACGACTTCGACCTCGTCGTCTCCGTAGGCCGCGCCGACTCCACCCACGACCTCGACCTGTACGGCGGCGCCGACGACCCCGACGAGGCCGCCCGGATGCTGGCCGAGGCGCTCGTCGGCGACCTCGCCGCCACGCTCCCCGGCGGCGACAGCCGGCGCGCGGCCACCGCGCTGGCCCAGCTCATCGGCCCGTACGACTGCGTCCACGGCCGCTTCCCCGCCGTGCCCGAGCTGCGCGAGCTGCTCAGCGGCGCACCGGCCGCCGTCGGCGCGCTGCGCACCGCCCTGGAGGCCTCCGACGATCCCGGAGCGGCCGCCCAGCTGCGCGAACTGGACGCCCGGGAGCGCCAGTCCGCGCGCGGCGACGACATCGGCGTGCTGCTCGCCGAGCGGATCGCCTTCCTCGACCGGCCCGCGTTCGCGCACTTCTTCCGCACCGACGGCGGCGGACGGCAGTTCTCGCTGCGCGCCATCGAGCATCCGCTGCGGGTCCGCGTCGACCTGCCCGAGCGCGGCCACGCCGAGGCCTCGCGGATCGTCGCGAGGCTGGTGCTCGCCCAGTTCACCGAGGCCGCGCTCACCCGCTCCGACCGGTCGCTGTTCGCCGCGCTGGTCCTCGACGACGCGACGTACACCGTCACCGCCGACTCGGTGCGCGCGATGCAGCGGCTGCGCTCCGCCAACGCGGGCGTGGTGCTGGCGCTGCGCACCCTGGAGGACGTGCCCGAGCCGCTGCGCGGGCCGCTGCTGGGCGCGGTCGGCTGCCGGATGGCGTTCGCCGGGCTCGCTCCCTGGGACGGCGGCCGGTTCGCCGAGACCTGGGGCACCGAATGGGTGCAGACCCGGGACGTCACCAACCGGCAGATCATCTCCGACGAGCCGCTGACCAAGGCGCTGCACCTGATGCGCAGGCTGGTCACCGGCAAGGCGGCGACGGCCGAGGCCGTGACCGTGCGGGAGGTCGAGCGCGCCCGCTGGTCCGCCTCCGACCTGGCGCACGGGGTGCCCGCCGGGCATGCGGTGCTCTCGCTGACGAGCGTACGAGGGGAGCACGCGCCGCCCCTGCTGGTCGATCTGCGGACCTGAGGAGACCCGGTCGGGCGGGGGGCCGGAGGCGGGGCGTGCGGGGGAGAGGGCGCCGGGCCGGGGCCCGCACTGCTACGCGATGGCAGAATCGACGTAGGCCGTTCATACGGGACGGCGAAATCCTCGCCCTGGAGGGCGGCGAAAACCTCGTCCCGTAGGCGGCGAAGACCCGTCCCGCAGGACGGCGACACCTCGTCCCACAAGACGGCGCACCACTCGCGCTTCTGCCTCCGCACCTCGCTCGAAGGGCCCCCGGTCCCCATGCCGCCCACGCTCGCCTCGCTCGTCCAGCACTCGGCGCTCAAACTCACCGTGCGCGCCGGGGAGGACCGGCTCGAGACCCCCGTGCGCTGGGCGCACGTCAGCGAGCTCGCCGACCCCGTCCCGTACATGGAGGGCGGCGAGCTGCTGCTCGTCACCGCCATGACCCTGGACGCCGAGGACCGCGAGGCCATGCGCCGCTATGTGCGGCGGCTGGTCGGCGCCGGGGTGGTCGGGCTCGGCTTCGCGGTCGGCGTCTACTACGAGGACGTCCCCGACGCGCTCGTCGAGGCGGCGAAGGAGGAGGGGCTCCCGCTGCTCGCCGTCCCGCGCCGCACGCCCTTCCTCGCGATCAGCAAGGCCGTCTCGGCCGCGAACGCCGCCGACCAGTACCGCGCGGTGACCGCAGGATTCGAGGCCCAGCGCGAGCTGACGCGCGCCGCGCTCGCCGAGGGCCCGGACGGGGTGGTCGTCCGCCTCGCCGCCCATGTCGACGGCTGGGCGGCGCTGTACGACGCGTCCGGCGCCGTCGTCGCCGCCTCCCCGGAGTGGGCCGCCCGCCGGGCCGCACGGCTGAGCGGCGACGTGGAGCGGCTGCGGGAGCGGTCCGCGCCCGCCAGCGCGGTCGTCGGCGACACGGACGACGACCGGGTCGAGCTGCAGTCCCTGGGCACCGGCCGCCGGGTCCGCGGCGCGCTGGCCGTCGGCACGGGCGCGCCGCTGGGCACCGCCGAGCGGTACGCCGTGCACTCCGCCGTCGCCCTGCTGACGCTGACCACCGAGCGCTCGCGCTCCCTCCAGGCCGCCGAGCAGCGGCTCGGCGCCGCGGTGCTGCGGATGCTGCTCTCCGGCCAGCAGGACCACGCCCGCGCGGTCGCAGGCGATCTGTACGGAGGGCTGCTCGACGCCCCCTTCCGGCTGCTGATCGCCGAGCCCGCCTCCGAGCCGGACCCCGCGGCCGAAGCCCCGCTGCACGCGTTCGCCGAGGCCATGGAGTCGGCGGCGGCGCGGGCCGGCGAGGCCGTGCTGGTCGTGCCGGACAGCGACGAGCGGCAGGTCGTGCTCGCCGCCGACGGCGGGGCGGTCGTCGCGGCCTGCGCCGCCGAGTACGGCGCGAAGGAGGCCGAGGACGCCGCGATCGTCGTCGGGCTTTCCGCGCCGACGGGCCCCATAGCCGCTGCGGGCGCGTACAAGCAGGCCGAGCAGGCCCTCTCGGTCGCCCGGCGCCGCGGCCGCGCCCTGGTCGAGCACGAGGAGCTGGCCGCGGGCTCGATCCTGCCGCTGCTCGCGGACGACGCGGTGCGCGCGTTCGCCGACGGCATGCTGCGCGCGCTGTACGAGCACGACGCGACCGGCCGCGGCGACCTCGTCGCCTCCCTGCACGCCTGGCTCTCCCGCCACGGCCAGTGGGACGCCGCCGCCGCCGACCTCGGCGTGCACCGGCACACGCTGCGCTACCGGATGCGCAGGGTCGAGGAGATCCTGGGCCGCTCCCTGGACGATCCGGACGTGCGGATGGAGCTGTGGCTGGCGCTGAAGACGACGTCGGCGACGACGCAGGAGTAGCCGCGGGGGGCGTGCGTACGACAAGCGGGGGGCGCGCGTACGACAAATGGGCGCGGCCCCGGTTTCCTACGCTCCATCGCGGACAACCACACAGACGGCTCGGCGGTCCTACGGTGGGGCCAGACAACCCCACTACTTCGGAAGGGCCGGGGACTGATGACTTCCACCCACGCCTTCTGGCTCGCCGGCCGTCAGGCGACCGGCGAGACCGCCTTCGACGTCACCTCCCCCTGGGACGGCCGGCTCGTCGGACAGGTCTCCGTCCCCACCGAGGCGCAGGTCGAGGAGGCCGTCGCGGCCGCCCACGCCGTACGGGACGAGTTCGCCGCCACCCCGGCGCATGTGCGCGCCGCCGCCCTCGACCATGTGTCCCGGCGCCTGGCCGAGCGCACCGAGGAGATCGCCCAGCTGATCTCCGCCGAGAACGGCAAGCCGATCAAGTGGGCCCGCGGCGAGGTCGGCCGGGCCGTGTCCGTCTTCCGCTTCGCGGCCGAGGAGGCCCGTCGCTTCAACGGCGGCGAGGCCCAGCGCCTGGACACCGACGCCGGCGGCCAGGGCCGCCTCGCGCTCACCCGCCGCTTCCCCAAGGGCACGGTTCTGGGCATCGCGCCGTTCAACTTCCCGCTGAACCTGTGCGCGCACAAGATCGCCCCGGCCATCGCGGTCGGCGCGCCGATCATCCTCAAGCCCGCCCCGGCGACCCCGCTCTCCGGCCTGGTCCTCGGCGAGCTGCTCGCCGAGACCGAGCTGCCGGCCGGCTCCTGGTCCGTGCTCCCGGTCCCGAACGACCAGATGCCCGCCCTGGTCCAGGACGAGCGGCTGCCGGTCATCTCCTTCACCGGCTCGGACAAGGTCGGCTACGCGATCATGGACTCCGTGCCGCGCAAGCACTGCACCCTGGAGCTCGGCGGCAACGGCGCGGCCGTCGTCCTGCCCGACTTCTCCAGCGAGAAGGACCTGGACTGGGCGGCGACCCGCATCGCTGCCTTCTCCAACTACCAGGGCGGCCAGTCCTGCATCTCCGTGCAGCGCGTGATCGCCGACGCGTCGGTGTACGACCGCCTGCTGCCGAAGATCGTCGCGGCCGTCGAGGCCCAGGTCACCGGCGATCCGTCCGACTCCGCCACCGACGTCGGCCCGCTGGTCAGCGAGGACGCCGCCAAGCGCGTCGAGACCTGGGTGGACGAGGCCGTGCAGGCCGGCGCCAAGCTGCTCGCGGGCGGCAAGCGCGACGGCGCGTCCTACGCGCCCACCGTCCTCGCCGACGTCCCCGCCGAGACCACCCTCGCCTGCGAGGAGGTCTTCGGACCGGTCCTGACGGTGACGAAGGTCGACGGCGAGGCCGAGGCGTTCGCCGCGGTCAACGACTCCAAGTACGGCCTGCAGGCGGGCGTCTTCACGCACGACGTGCAGACCGCCTTCCGCGCCCACCGCGCGCTCGAGGTCGGCGGCGTGATCGTGGGCGACGTGCCCTCGTACCGCGCGGACCAGATGCCGTACGGCGGCGCCAAGCAGTCCGGCGTCGGCCGCGAGGGCGTGCGCTACGCCATGGACGACTACACCTACGAGCGGGTGCTGGTCCTGACCGGCCTCGCGCTGTAGACGCCTGTACCACAGGAGAGACGGCCGGAGCCCGCTGTGCGGGGGCTCCGGCCGTCTCCGTCGCTCCACTGCCGTACGGAGACTGGTGGAGCGGCCTGGAATCGGGTAGTACGGACGAGTAGCACCGGCCGGTACGACGATCTGTGCGCACTGGCCGGACGCCCGGAATTTCCCGACTCGCGGCGAGGTGAGCCTCATGACCGCACCACTCGACAAGACCCGGCCCCCGAAGGTCACAGAGCGTGAAGCACGACAGGTCGCCGAGGCCGCGCGCGAGCAGGACTGGCGCAAGCCCAGCTTCGCGAAGGAGCTCTTCCTCGGCCGTTTCCGGCTCGACCTGATCCATCCGCATCCGCTGCCCGCCCTCGAGGACGCCCAGCGCGGCGAGGAGTTCCTCGCGAAGCTGCGGGTGTTCTGCGAGACGAAGATCGACGGCGCGCTCATCGAGCGCGAGGCCAAGATCCCGGACGAGGTGATCAACGGGATCAAGGAGCTCGGCGCGCTCGGCATGAAGATCGACATCAAGTACGGCGGCCTCGGCCTCACGCAGGTGTACTACAACAAGGCGCTGGCCCTGGTCGGCTCCGCGAGCCCCGCGCTCGGCGCGCTGCTCTCCGCGCACCAGTCGATCGGCGTGCCGCAGCCGCTGAAGATCTTCGGCACGCAGGAGCAGAAGGACGCCTTCCTCCCGCGCCTGGCCCGCACCGACATCTCCGCCTTCCTCCTCACCGAGCCCGACGTCGGCTCCGACCCGGCCCGCCTGGCCACCACGGCGGTCCCGGACGGCGACGACTACATCCTCGACGGCGTCAAGCTCTGGACCACCAACGGCGTGGTCGCCGACCTGCTGGTCGTGATGGCCCGGGTGCCGAAGTCCGAGGGCCGCAAGGGCGGGATCACCGCCTTCGTCGTCGAGGCGGCGAGCGAGGGCGTGACCGTCGAGAACCGCAACGCGTTCATGGGCCTGCGCGGCCTGGAGAACGGCGTCACCCGCTTCCACCAGGTGCGCGTCCCCGCCGCGAACCGCATCGGCGCCGAGGGCGCGGGCCTCAAGATCGCGCTCACCACGCTCAACACCGGCCGGCTCTCGCTGCCCGCGATGTGCGCGGGCGCGGGGAAGTGGTGCCTGAAGATCGCCCGCGAGTGGTCGGCGGTGCGCGAGCAGTGGGGCAAGCCGGTCGCCCAGCACGAGGCGGTCGGCGCCAAGATCTCCTTCATCGCGGCGACGACGTTCGCCCTGGAGGCCGTGCTCGACCTGTCGTCGCAGATGGCCGACGAGGACCGCAACGACATCCGCATCGAGGCGGCGCTGGCCAAGCTGTACGGCTCCGAGATGGCCTGGCTGATGGCCGACGAGCTGGTCCAGATCCGCGGCGGACGCGGCTTCGAGACCGCGGACTCGCTGGCCGCGCGCGGCGAACGGGCCGTGCCGGCCGAGCAGATGCTGCGCGACCTGCGCATCAACCGGATCTTCGAGGGCTCGACCGAGATCATGCATCTGCTGATCGCCCGCGAGGCCGTCGACGCGCACCTCGCGGTCGCCGGAGACATCATCGACCCGGACAAGCCGCTCAAGGCGAAGGCGAAGGCGGGCGCGAACGCGGCGGCCTTCTACGCCCGCTGGCTGCCCAAGCTGGTGGCGGGACCGGGTCAGCTCCCGCGCACCTACAACGAGTTCCACCCGGCCGGCCACGCGGACCTCTCGGGACACCTGCGCTACGTCGAGCGCTCGGCGCGCAAGCTGGCGCGCTCGACGTTCTACGCGATGTCCCGCTGGCAGGGCCGGATGGAGACCAAGCAGGGCTTCCTGGGCCGGATCGTCGACATCGGCGCGGAGCTCTTCGCGATGAGCGCGGCCTGCGTGCGAGCGGAGCTGCTGCGCACCTCCGAGGGCCACGGCCGCGAGGCGTACCAGCTGGCCGACGCCTTCTGCCGGCAGTCCCGCGTCCGGGTCGAGGAGCTCTTCAACCGGCTGTGGACCAACACCGACGACGTCGACCGCAAGATCGTCAAGGGCGTCCTGTCGGGCACGTACACCTGGCTGGAGGAGGGAATCGTCGACCCGAGCGGCGAGGGCCCCTGGATCGCCGACGCGACCCCGGGCCCCGCGGTCCGGGAGAACGTCCACCGGCCCATCCACTGACGCCGCCTGGGGCGCACCCGCTGGGTGCGCCCCAGGACTCCCTTCCGCGACTCCCATCTCGCCAATCTTTCCGATCGCAACGCTCTTGCCGGCGAAAGCACCCCTCGCCGTCCTCTCATGCCGCAGAATCGGACTCCGGTTCGATGATCACGGTTCGTCGACGACGGTTCACGAGAGGCGGGGCGGCGATGCACGGGGCGCGGAGGCCGGCGGAGAAGAGGTTCGGAGCGGGGAGGAGGCGCCCATGGCGCGGGGCGGCGAGCGTCGGCCTCGCCGGTGCGCTGCTCGTCGGCGCCGGCGGGTGCGGGGGCGGGGACGGCACGAGCGACCACAAGCCCACCGCCCCGGCCTCCGGCTCCGGGGCGATGACCGAGGAGCAGCTCGACGCCCTGGCATTGAGCGCCGGGGAGACGATCGGCCCATATACCGTCACGCGCACGGACGGCGTGCCGCTCGGCGACGACTACACCGCCGACCCCAGACGCTGTCAGCCCCTCGTCAGCGTCGCCGAGGGCCTCACCGCGCACGACCCGGCCGCCGAGGCGAACCGCGAGGTCGACGTCGCCGACGAGCTCCTCGGCCTCAGGGTGCTCGTCCAGCTGCGCTCGTACGAGAAGGGTCGGGCCGCCGACGTCATGAAGGGCCTCTCCACCGCCGGCGCCCGGTGCGCCGGAGGCTACTTCGAAGAGCGCGCCATCGCGAAGGCGAAGATCCTCAAGGTCGAGCCGGTCCCCGCGCCCGACCTCGGCGACGAGGCGCAGTCGTACCGCTACACCGTCCTGGACGTGAAGGGCAGGCTGCGGCTCTACGAGTATCTGACCGTCATCCGCTCCGGCTCGACGACGCTCTCCTTCCGCGCCGACTTCCTCGGCACGGAGGACATCGGCGCCGTCCCGGACGAGGTCGTCGAGGCCCAGTGGAAGAAGTTCGACGCGGGCCGCGACGGCGGCGCATAGGGGGCGCACTGTCCGGCCGGACGGCGGCAACGGCCACAATGGGGGGATGAGCGACAGCCCATCCCCCCTCGCGGACCCGCACATCGCCTTCGATCCGGCCGAAGGCCGCCGGGACGTCGTCGTCCTCGGCGCCACCGGATCCATCGGCACGCAGGCCGTCGACCTGGTTCTGCGCAACCCCGACCGCTTCCGCGTCACCGCGCTCTCCGCCGCCGGCGGACGCGTCGGACTCCTCGCCGAGCAGGCGAGGCAGCTGCGCGTCGAGGCGGTCGCGGTCGCCCGCGAGGACGCCGTCCCCGCCCTGCGCGAGGCCCTCGCGGCCCAGTACGGCGCCGAGCCCCTCCCGGAGATCCTCGCCGGCCCCGACGCCGCGACCGACCTCGCAGCCTCCCCCTGCCACACGGTGCTCAACGGCATCACCGGCTCCATCGGCCTCGCCCCCACCCTCGCGGCGCTCCGGGCCGGCCGCACCCTGGCGCTGGCCAACAAGGAGTCGCTCATCGTCGGCGGGCCGCTGGTGAAGGCCCTCGCCAAGCCCGGCCAGATCATCCCGGTCGACTCCGAGCACGCCGCCCTCTTCCAGGCGCTGGCGGCGGGGACGCGGGCCGATGTGCGCAAGCTCGTCGTCACGGCCTCCGGCGGCCCCTTCCGGGGCCGTACCCGAGCCGAGCTGGCGGGCGTCACCCCCAAGGACGCCCTCGCCCACCCCACCTGGGCCATGGGCCCGGTCATCACGATCAACTCCGCGACCCTCGTCAACAAGGGCCTCGAGGTGATCGAGGCGCATCTGCTGTACGACATCCCCTTCGACCGCATCGAGGTCGTCGTCCACCCCCAGTCGTACGTCCACTCCATGGTGGAGTTCACCGACGGCTCGACCCTGGCCCAGGCCACCCCGCCCGACATGCGCGGCCCCATCGCCATCGGCATCGGCTGGCCCGAGCGGGTCCCGGACGCGGCGCCCGCCTTCGACTGGTCGAAGGCCTCCGCCTGGGAGTTCTTCCCGCTCGACACGGAGGCGTTCCCCTCGGTGGGACTCGCCCGGAGAGTGGGGGAGCTGGGCGGGACGGCTCCGGCGGTGTTCAATGCCGCCAACGAGGAGTGCGTGGAGGCTTTTCTCGCCGGTCGGCTGCCGTTCAACGGAATCATGGATACGGTCACGGAAGTCGTCGCCGAGCACGGAGTGCCCGCCGCGGGAACCTCGCTCACGGTGGCCGACGTCCTGGAGGCCGAGACCTGGGCTCGGGCCAGGGCTCGCGAGACGGCTGCGAAATTCAGTGAAGTACGGCCGGCGGAGGCGCGCGCATGACGATTCTCTTGACGGTCCTCGGCATAGCGCTGTTCGCCGTGGGACTGCTGTTCTCCATCGCCTGGCACGAGCTGGGCCATCTCTCGACGGCCAAGCTCTTCGGCATCCGCGTGCCGCAGTACATGGTCGGCTTCGGCCCGACTCTGTGGTCGCGGCACAAGGGCGAGACGGAGTACGGCGTCAAGGCCATCCCCATGGGCGGCTACATCCGCATGATCGGGATGTTCCCGCCCGGCGAGGACGGCAAGATCGAGGCGCGCTCCACCTCGCCCTGGCGCGGGATGATCGAGGACGCCCGCTCGGCGGCCTACGAGGAGCTCCAGCCGGGCGACGAGAAGCGGCTCTTCTACACGCGCAAGCCGTGGAAGCGCGTCATCGTGATGTTCGCCGGACCGTTCATGAACCTGGTCCTCGCCGTCGCGATCTTCCTCGGCGTCGCGTTGTCCTTCGGCTTCCCGACGCAGACCACCGAGGTGGCCGGCGTCCAGAAGTGCGTCATCGCACAGAGCGAGAACCGCGGCACCTGCAAGAAGTCCGACCCGGTCTCGCCCGCCCAGGCCGCCGGCCTGAAGAAGGGCGACAAGATCGTCGCCTTCAACGGCGAGCCCGTCGCCGACTGGGCCTCGCTGTCGGACCACATCCGCGACACCATCGGCCCGGCCACGATCACGGTCGAGCGCGACGGACAGGAGCAGGTCCTCAAGGCCACCCTGGCCAAGAACATGGTGGCCCGGAAGGACTCGGACGGCGAGGTCGTCCCCGAGAAGTTCGTCGAGGCGGGCTACCTCGGATTCGAGGCCAAGACGGAGATCCTGCCGCTGACCGTGCCCCAGTCCGTGGACCGCATGGGCGACATGCTCGAGAACGGCGCCGAGTCGATCATCGCGCTGCCGGCCAAGGTCCCCGACCTGTGGAACGCGGCCTTCAGCGACGGCGAGCGCAAGGACGACTCCCCGGTCGGCGTCGTCGGCGCGGCCCGGATCAGCGGCGAGGTGCTCAACCTCGACGTCCCCACGCAGAACATCATCGCGACGTTCCTGATGCTGCTCGCGGGCTTCAACCTCTCGCTGTTCCTGTTCAACATGCTGCCGCTGCTGCCGCTCGACGGCGGCCATATCGCGGGCGCGCTGTGGGAGTCCGTACGCCGAAATGTGGCGAAGCTGTTCCGGCGCCCCGACCCGGGCCCGTTCGACGTGGCCAAGCTGATGCCGGTCGCCTATGTGGTGGCGGGGATCTTCATCTGCTTCACGCTGCTCGTGCTCGTCGCGGACATCGTCAACCCGGTGAAGATCTCATAGGCGTACGCCAAGCGAAGCGGCCGGGCGCCCTGGGTGTCCGGCCGCTCTCCTTTGGGTGGACTCACCGGGCGCGATGTGATCCCGCCCCGGCCGGTGCCGTAACCTCGAAGGCTGGAGCCCGCCGATCTCGGGACCACGATCCACACCTTGGGGTTGCACAGCAGATGACTGCAATTTCTCTCGGAATGCCGTCCGTTCCGACGAAGCTCGCCGACCGGAGGGTCAGCCGGAAGATCCAGGTCGGCTCGGTGGCGGTGGGCGGGGACGCTCCCGTGTCCGTGCAGTCGATGACGACGACCAGGACGTCGGACATCGGTGCGACGTTGCAGCAGATCGCGGAGCTGACGGCGTCGGGCTGTCAGATCGTGCGGGTGGCGTGTCCGACGCAGGACGAC